>CAYFFH010000124.1:0-8400 GCA_964342175.1 uncultured Enterobacteriaceae bacterium
GTCGACGACGAAATTCCATTGAACGAAGGCTGCATGAAACCCTTGACGATACGCGTGCCGCCGCGAACGCTTCTTAGTCCTGAATATCCCGCAGCCGTCATTGCCGGGAACACCGAGGTTTCACAAGCAGTGACTGATGCGTTGTATGGTGCGCTTGGAATCTTGGCATCTTCACAGGGAACGATGAATAGCTTCGTTTATGGGAACCATCGTTTACAGAATTACGAGACAATATGTGGAGGCACCGGCGCTGGCCCCGACCACGACGGTACAAGTGCTGTCCAGAGTCATATGACCAATACGCGTATGACTGACCCAGAGGTTCTCGAGTGGCGTTTCCCTGTTCGGGTCGAATCATTTTCAATTCGCAAGGGTTCAGGAGGTAACGGTCGTTATCACGGAGGCGACGGCACCGTTCGACGGCTGCGGTTTTTAGAGCCAATGACGGTCACAATTTTATCTTCTCACCGCGACACGGATCCGTATGGTTTAGCGGGTGGACAAGCAGGTATGCGAGGGATGAATTACGTACTGCGCTCGGATGGGACCCGTGAGAATTTATCGGGCAACGCCGAAGCTCAAATGGATCGAGGTGACCAATGTGTGATCGAAACCCCTGGTGGCGGTGGTTTTGGTCTGAGTGACGAGTAGAAAAGCTATATCGCGCTTTCCCCGGAATACATGCTTGAGCCTTCGAACTGTCAGCGCGCTCGTTTAAGAGTGTTGCGGTCAAAATCCCTGTCGGTCAGACCGGTTCTGAATTGATAATTACTCCACATCAGTTTCGTACTTTTCCCTGTTTGATGGTTAGTCATTTCCATCAAGCCCGGGCGCCAGTACTTCTCCAAGTATTGTCTCCACTCGTTCACTATTAGGGTTTTTAGTTTAGCGTTTTTTCGATCGTAGTAATCAATTCGGACCGCTCTATATATTCCTTTGTCTAGCCATACGACCTGTTTCGTATATCCGGAGTTTTCGTACACGGGGTAGGCTTCTATAACAAAGCAGTCGCGGTGATCAAAGAGCTCGTCTCGGAGCCATTTATATGTGTATTTATCAACTTCTTGCGAGGCTATATCCTCGTAGGCGAATTCACTACCAACAAATGGTCCCGACTTATTCGCAGAGGCGATCCGTTTTATCCGTTTCAGCGCTGGCAAATAAAGCCATTGATCATCCGGGACCACCGAATGCGTGTAGCTCAGGAATGCGGTTCCTTTTATGTCCCGAGGCGCGTCGAAAATCGAGAGGCTTTTATCTCCGTCGCCCTCGACTTCGAGTGTGTTGATACGAATCGTTCTTTCACTTTCTTGACCTTGCTTATTTTTCAATACCATCCTTAATTCAGCTTTTGAATCGATCCACCCTAGGTCTCGTTTGTCAGCCTCTTGAATGATCGCGAGTCCCTTCGTCTCCGGCGTTTCAGCGACCGCTAAGAAGGGAACAAGCACGATTAATAGTGCAACTAGAGAATTATACATGGATGGTTTTCTCCTCGATTTTCATCAGTAATGGGGGCAACATTAAGAACACCATAATGAGTGCAAGGGTGATGATGACGGAGGTCATTAGGCCCATGCCAGAGTTCATTTTAAAGGAGGAACTCGCAAGCACTGAGAAACCCATGACTAAAGTTAATGTCGTAATAACAAGCGCGCGTCCGACTGTTCGAAAGGCGTAGCGCACGGCGTCTTCAGGGTTCAGTCCGTTTTCGCGTCGCGCGCGTAGGTATTTCGATAGGAAGTGCACTGTATCGTCGATAACAATGCCAAACGTCATGCCCGCCACAATTGAAAGCGACAGACCGACTTCACCAACGAAAATTCCCCAGATACCGAATCCAACTGCTGCAGGCGCAAGGTTTGGTAGTAAGCTGATGAAACCGATATTCAGCGATCGTAATGCGATTATCAGAATAGCTGAAATCAGGATCAGAGCCAGTGTCGTTCCAACGATCATCGCAGCAATATTGCGTTGCCCGATGTATGAAAACATTAGGCTTATTCCGGCACTCTCAATATGACCAAGCGACGGCGCATTATTTTTTGCCCACGTCAATGCCCGATCGTTCAAAGCAATCATCTCGTTGCTTGAAATGACGCCAATAGTTGCAGTTACTCGTGTAGAGGATTTGTCTACGTTTACTTGATTGTTGAGGTCGAGGCCATATGGCAGCGACATTTCGTAAAGTAGCAGATACTGAGCGGCAAGATCGCGTTCGTCAGGAAGCCGATAATAGGATTCGTCATCGCCGTGCATGTTTTTGTTAAGACGTTTAATAATTTCGGTAAAGCGACTAACATGTACGACCTCGGGTTGTGACTCTAACCACTGCGCGAAACGTTCGACGTCAAATTGGAACGCTGGATCGCTGATCCCACCAGAACTTCCCGAATCAAGCGAATAATTTATAAAGTCGACGCCGGTAAGATTGTCGATCATGAAATCTGTATCGGTGCGAAATTTCACTGATTTATCGAAATAATATAGAAAAGTGTCGTCGAGTTGATTGCGAGGTAGATTGGAAACAGTTGCGATTACGATGATCGTCATGCCAAGCAGCATTCGACGTCGGTGTGCGATTACGAATTCGGCGAGAACCGATATGCTTTTGGTATCGTCTTCAATAGCCTTCTTAACGCGCACCGGCAGCAATGTTATTGCGGCAGGTAGAAACGAAGTAGTCAGGAAGAATGAGACTAAGACCCCTACCGAAACTAAGGTGCCAAGGTGGTTGAAAGGCGGTACTTCAGAAAAATTCATAGTTAAAAACCCGATCGCGGTGGTGGTGCTGGCGAGGAATACGGGTTGCAGGTTTATTCGGAGACTTTCTTCCATCGCGGGTAGCTTAGATTTTCCATCGTGCATGCTATGGATGAACGTAACTAACACATGCACGCAGTTAGCAACTGCAACGGTCAGGATAATGATTGGTGCCGACGACGAAATGGAGGTCAAGGGGTAACCGATGTAACCGCCCGCTCCCATGGATGCACTGATTGAGAATATTATTACCAATAGCGTCACTACAGTCCTGAATAACCCACCAACCAGTAGCGCAATGATCGAAAACATTAGAACGAAGCTGATTGGTATTAACGTTTTCGAATCTAACATTGCGATTTCAAAAAATGCCGCATCCATCATGACCATTCCACTAAGATAGATGTCGATATCAGGATGTTGTTCCTCGAAATGCTTGACGATATCGCGCACGTACGCCGTAATGATTTGACCAGCTTCTGCTCGTTCATCGATTGGCATCTGGACCGTGACGTTGATTGCAGTCACATGACCAGTTGCTGAAATTAACCTATGCATAAGAGATGGCTCCGCGAGGACCGCGATCCGGGCCATTGACAGGGCTTCATCGCTGAGTGTGTCTGCACCCTTGACCATGTCGCGGACAATCAAGTCATCTTCTTTTGCTTCGGTATATTGAAAGTTTGTAATGGAGTCGACCCTATTTGAGTATGGGACCTGCCACGCTTCGATTGTTAGATCTTCGATGGCGGCGAGCGTAGTCCGGGTGAAAACATCACCGGTCTGCGGCGCCATAATAATCATAACGTTATCGTCTTTGACGTAGGTGTTCTCCACATTCTCAAAAGCAATGAGTTCAGGATTATCTTCGCTAAAGAACGCCCGGTAGCTCGAGTCAAAACGCAAGTAACCTGCGCCATAGCTTAGTGCTGTAACGCTCACGAGAGACAAAGCAATGATCATAAAACGATTGTTCATTACCCAACGCGCATAGGCGGCTTCAAATTTATTCATTTTTTTAGAACTCTAATTTAGATCTGTGATCAGGCCTGTGTTTCTCAGAGAATTATTTACACCTGCGTACAATGGAGCGTCGGCTATTGAATAAAAATAGGCGGATTTCTGCCCTCAGAAAGTCTTTTCATAAATCTTAGGTGGTTGTGGCTTGTGTTTGGTTGATCGACGTTATAGGAGTAATTGTATTCTAAGATATTAATATAGTGTTTAGAATTTTCGATAGTGCGGTCACTCTATGCTCCAACCCTGGGCTTCTCGCTTGCGACGGTTGGCGAAATTTTGTTCCCCCATAGCTAACAATCGTCTTTGGTTAATGTCGTGAGTTGGAGAATCAGTTGTGCCTATTCTGATTGGGGTTCGACGATCAACATATTTAAAATACGGACGTGTTTGTCATGGGCAAGTATCGCTTTGCGTTTCCTAACTTTATCCAGAATCTGTACCAAACGGGTGTTGTTCTGCTTTTTCGCCCTCAAACGTGAAGACGATCGCAATATAGATTTTAATTTCTTTTCGATTCATAAGATTTCTCGATTATCAAGGTAATTACTTAATAGTGCAGGTGGTTTGCTCAACAAGATAGGTAACCATTCAAAACTTTTGCACTAAAATGACGCAACGACTTCTGTGTTAAGTGTTGCAGGCGGAGCGATCGCGCGTACCATAGGCACTATGAGATATGGGCAACGGGCAACGGGCAACGGGGGAACGTTACCATGGGCGCACGCAAAATCAGAGACACGCTCGAAGGGCAGCAGCTTGTAACCGCGCAATCTACGATGAATGTTGCAGAAGTCGCTGCGATCATGAAAGACGAGAGTATGGGTGCGATCCTAGTGTTGAATGGTGGCAAGCTCGTCGGTATCTTCACTGAGCGCGATGCGCTTTTCCGGGTTGTGGCCGAAGGCCTTGATCCCGGTAAAACTAAAATAGCTGAGGTTATGACCGAGAACCCGGTTACGATTGGGCCCGACAAATTATTCACGGATGCCCTAGAGGTTATGTATGGCGGGCGTCACCGCCACGTTCCTGTTGTTGAAAACGGTGGACCAATA
This sequence comes from uncultured Enterobacteriaceae bacterium, assembly GCA_964342175.1. Lineage (GTDB taxonomy): Bacteria > Pseudomonadota > Gammaproteobacteria > UBA11873. Next base: position 4,836 of record CAYFFH010000124.1, read on the forward strand.
GGGATGGTGTCATCAAGAGATGCCATGGGACCTGAACTGGAACAGTTTGTGTACTCGAAGATTCTCCAAGAACAAACGTTTGACGTACTAGCCTGATTTATTCAGTAGACTCGAAAACCCTATGGAAGACATAGAAGTTTTTGTCCCGATTGGTGAGACTCGGATCGTTGATCGTCCGCTCGCACCTCGTTTGACCCAACTAAATGGCGCCAGAATCGGTTGGCTCGATAACATGAAAGCGAATGCGCCGGAGCTTTTGCGTAACATTGCGGCGGCGCTAATTAAGCTAGGAGCCAACGGCGAAATGCTATTCGCGTCGAAAAACGCTACTGCTGCCGCGCCGGAATCAATTCTAGCCCATCTCCGTAACTGTGACGCTGTGGTTCTTGCGATCTCGGACTGAGGATCCTGTACGTCGTGGAGTGTCCATGACTCGATTCACCTAGAGGAAGCAGGCGTTCCGACGGCACTTGTGTGCAGTGACGAGTTTGGACCGCTAGCGCGGGCCGAATCAAGGGTTCTGGGACAATCTGCCCTACCGCTGATCCCGATTCCACATCCTCTTGCAGGGAACGATCGTGAGCTGGTTGAATCAAAGGCGAACGCTATAGCAGATGAAGTAGCAAGCGTACTTATTGATTCCGTTGAAGAGTTATGCGCGCGCTATGAGAATCGATTCTTGAGTTTGACTGAACGTCGGCTCGATGGTGGCGCGGTTTGCGTGGATGAGGCTTGTACATTGGAGCCTGCGATAATGGATATTCAGACTTGATAGCTTTCGGAATGGTATGTGAGTAACAAAGTTTCTCTTGATCCAGAGAAACTGGACGATGAATTCGAAGCGCGTGGCTGGAGTGATGGGCTACCCGTTGTCGCACCCACAGTCGATCGGGTGAGGACAATGCTGTCCTACACTGATCGCTCAGGCGACGATGAACTTGGCACTATGCCGCCGCGGCAAGGCATAGTTACCATCGAGATTATTGCGGTGAATGCTGTGATGGCGGGTTGCCGACCAGAGTACTTTCCCATCGTTATCGCTGCAATTGAAGCGATGCTTGACCCGGCCTTTAATTTATTCGCGGTTCAAGCGACGACTCACCCTTGTGCTCCCTGCGTAATCGTAAATGGCCCGATAGCGCATGAGGTGAGGATCAACGCGCGTTACGGTGCATTCGGTCCAGGAGTTCGGGCAAATGCTACGATCGGTCGGGCTGTCCGCCTCATTTTAATGAATGTGGGCGGTGCGACCCCTGGGATTCTAGACCGTTCTACCCAAGGTCAGCCGGCGAAATATGCGTATTGCGTCGCCGAGAATGAAGCCGAGAGCCCTTGGGAGCCACTCCACGTAGAACGTGGGTTCGCTGCCACGGATTCAACGGTTACGGTTACTGCCGCAGATGGGCCGCACAACCTGAATGATCATATTAGTCAAAAACCCGATGGTATTCTCGCCACGATAACGTCGGGCCTTAGCGATATTGGTTGCAATAATGCCTACCTCTATGGGCAGCCCACTATCGCCTTTGGTCCGGAACATGCCGCAATTCTTGCTGCCGAAAATTTAAGTAAAGACGACATTCGTGCACACGTGTTTGAACATGCGCGTATACCTCGCGAGCTCTGGTCACGTGGAGGCATGGCTGGGATGTTTGAAGATAATTTCCCAAATGATGAGCAGCTCCCGATCTTAATATCGCCGGATGATCTATTGATCGTCGTCGTCGGCGGTTTCGGCCGACATTCATGTTGGTTGCCGACATTTGGTAATACGACGCGAGCGGTGACCAAAGCGATTGCCAAGGTGGACGGAACTCACGTACGATCAATAAGGGAGTTTTGCGGCTAACCCTCATCGACAGCATATAAATTGAAGTGTCGACTAAGGGAATGATAGATGGTCGTTAATCTTATTTTAGCACAATCCAGGAATTCACTATGATTAAACTGCACGGGGTCACCCTAAGTAATTATCACAATACTGCAAAGTTGGCACTGGTAGAAAAGAATATTCCGTTTGAGGAAATTAACCAAATGCCAAGTCAGGAACCGGATGTCCTTGTGTCAAGCCCGATGGGTAAAGTACCGTGGCTGGAAATAGATGGCGAATGCTTGAGTGAAACCAATGTAATCTTTGATTATCTTGAGGAGATAAAACCAGAATTGCCGTTGTATCCGACTGATTCTTTCGCGCGAGCGAAAGCAAAAGAAATTATTAGAGTTGTAGAAAATTATATTGACTTACCGGCCCGCCGGCACATTGGGGCCGTTTACTTCGGAGGGCCCGTCGATGACGTGGCTTTCAAGGAAGCACGGCCAGCTTTAGAGAAGGGTTTGAGTGCGCTCAGTCGTATCGCATGCTTTGCACCATATATTGCCGGTGACGCGTATACATACGCCGATATTGCGGCTTATTTTCATATTCGATTTGCAAATTTGCACACGACAAAGATTTATAACTGGGATATTACGGAATCGATGCCAGGGTTGCGAGATTATTTAGTCATGCTTGGTGAGCGCGCAGCAGTTACAGCAGTCGATTCTGTAATGCAGGAAGCGTTGGAAAATTTCCTTCCGAAGTAGGGGTGTAAGACAAGCCCGGTTATGATCTCAGGGCGACATCGTTACGTTGCCAATTTCCCAACCCTAATCGATACTGGAGAACTATGTCTGACGATTTCAATCTTTCTTGGTTGGGCGAGTTTCAAAAAAAGGTCAACGCCGATCATGAACTCGGTATCATCGGGGAATGGTTTAGCACAACCTTTAGCGTGAATTTCGGTTCGACACGGATCGCATTCAAGGTTGGTAACGGGCGGGTCGAAGAAATTATTAACGACCCCCGCTTTGATGTTCGTGCAATCTTTGGCTTTAGTGCACCAATCGAAGTCTGGAAGAAATTTTTTGCCCGAACACCGCCGCCCATGTATCACGATATATTTGCCATGATTATGCGGATTCCAGAATTTGTACTTGAAGGGGATAGCCTTGTGGCGATGCAAAACGCACGGGCGCTCCATCGCACGATGTCGTTAATGCGGGAAGCAGGGATTGGTAATGTCTGATATTGAATCGATCACCGGTCGTTATCTAAATATCACTGTCGACGGCCGGGCATACCGTATCTTCTACGAAGAAGCTGGCTCCGGAATTCCTTTGTTTTGTTTGCACACTGCTGGTGCCGACTCACGGCAGTTCCGTCACATGTTGAATGATTTGGATCTCACGAAAAAATATCGTGTTGTCGCCTTTGATTTGCCTTGGCACGGTCGTTCTACACCACCAAATCAATGGTGGGAGGACCGGTACCTACTGACAGCAGATCACTATATGGCTATTACGAAAAACGTGTGGGAGGCGATTGGGCTCCAACGTCCTATCGTGGCGGGATGTTCCATGGGGGGGGCGATTGTGCTCAGGGCAGCTTTCGATCATCAAGATGAGATTCGTGGGATCATTGGTCTAGAAACTACCGCTGCCGGCCATGGTCGTTACAATGATTTTCTCCATCATCCAGCTGTACATGGTGGCGAACTTTGTGCGACTTATACTTATGGACTGAACG
>CAYFFH010000125.1:0-8376 GCA_964342175.1 uncultured Enterobacteriaceae bacterium
CCCTCGTCGAGTAAGGCGGCAGCGGTATAAGTCAGCAGGCGCGCGGCTTCCAGATCCGTTGCGGCATCGGCCAGCATCCACTGTATCCCTTGAAAATCACCGACGTGCTGACCGAAGGCGGGGCGCGCCGCGGTGTAATCTATCGCTTCCGACAATGCGCGTTGCAATAACCCGCAACACATCGCCGCGACACATACGCGCGCGAAATCGATACCTTTCATCGCAGTCCGAAACGCCTGGCCCGGCTCGACCATGAGTGCCCCGTCGGAGATCGCGCAGTTTTCGAAGTCGAAGCCCGTGGTGCCCAGCGCGTGACTGCCAAGCAATGCATAGGATTCACCCCTGATGGCACCGGGTGTATTCGCGTCTATCAGGAAACAAGCGATGCCTTTTGCACCCGTCCCGGCTTCTGTCTGCACCCAAGTGCAGAGTAGATCGACGTTTACGCCGTTGCTGACCCAAGCCTTGCTGCCGTTCACGACCCAACCCGATGCCGTCTTGTCGGCTTGCGTGCTGATCGACGTCGCATCACTGCCTGCGCCAGGTTCCGTTAAAAGAAATCCACCGATAGTCTCGCCGCACATCAGGCCCGGTAGATAAGCAGCAACTTGCTCGGGCGTGCCGTTGCCCGCGACGAGGTTCGTGATGTTGTTATGCACCGTGAGTGAGAAAGCCGTCGCCATGCAGTGCTGGGACAGGATTTCGTTTACGCGGGCCATGGCCGTCACGGAGCAACCCAGGCCGTCATGCGTTTTCGGCACGATGAGCTTGCACAAACCGAGCTCTCCGGCCGCGTGGAAATAGCTACGGGGTGCGTGGCGGTCAGCGTCCCAGGCTTCGGCATTCGGTTCAATTGTGTCGCGCCCGAACTCGGCGGCCACGTCGACGATGGATTGTTCAGCTGGTGTTAGATCTCGCATGGTATCTGCCCTTGTTGTGTGGAGCGTATTATACGCGGCGCACGAACGCATCATCGATCAATCCCGTCGACTTATAAAACCATTGTCAACCTGCACTTCGACGCCGAGTTGCCCTCAATTGTGCGCAAGGTAAAGCGTGGTCTGAGCTTCCCCTATTCTCACAATTTCTTCGCCACCAGTGAGCCGCTGCCTAGTAAACCCTCCTCACAAGCATCAAACATGTATTGCTGCGTGCTAAGCACAATATCAAACACCTTCTGACCGTATTGCTCAACAATTGACGTCTCAAATGCCCTGAGTCGCGCAAGCACATGATGATATTCCTTACGAAGATCATCGCTGGTATCTAAGCAGGCCTCTATGTGCAAGCCTTCCTCGCGTATTAGGTCCTGGTACATTTCTAGAGAGGCCATGTTGGCTGACGCGGCGACCTCATACAGTTCAGATGCTCGAATATGTCCGGGTTTATTGACTAACCAATCACTAAAGACGATTTGGCCACCTTCGACCAGCACTCGCTTTACTTCAGCAATTAACGTTGCTTTGTCATCCACATGGCACCATGCATCCTGCCCCCACACCACATCAAAGCGTTGATCCGAAAAAGGCAACGCAACCGCATCCCCGCTGATAAAATCTACCTGTCCCTGCAAAATTTTGAGCCCAGCCCGACGCTTCGCTTCAGCCGCATTGGAGGCCATCAAATCGATTCCATGAACCCTACAGGCTTGCTCTTGTGCTAAATAAAACGCGCTACCCCCAAGACCACTACCCACATCGAGAACACGCAACCCCCGATCCAACCGAGCAAGGTCTATGAGCGCCTGTGTTTTAGCATCACCACCTGGAGATAAATACTCAGGTTCACCATAAAGCATCTCCATAATGATGGTGCCCTTGTCGTTGTAGGTGGCGGATACCGTATTTTGTTCCACAGCGGGCCTCTTATGGAGTCGGAGGATAGTGTCTGGACGCAATCGACATTTCTACCGCACTAATTCAGATCACGGGAACCCAGTTGCCGTGGAAGCCCGGTGGAATGCGGTGAGGGATGTGAATCTTTGCCGTTGGGTGGTCGGTAAATTTCTCTGCGTTTAGTATGACCAACTCACTATGTTCATCGTTCAAGTCAACGACAAATCCAACTAGCCAACCTTCATCTTCTTTAGCGTCATCGCTACGCGCGACGAAGACGAATTCGCCGGGATATCTATTGGCACCAAAGTCGTGCGTCTCGGTGGTGCTTTGCGCGAGGTCGTGTTTGTACAATGTCGTCGCGCCGATTGATAGCTCATTATAGTCCTCACTCGGTAGGCCAACGGAATATGCATATCGATAGGCTTTGCCGCTCAGTCGTTCGTCATAGCGTGGGAACTCCTGATTTTGATCGTGAATTACCTTCCGAACCACTTGTTTTATGGTTGGGTCAATTGTCCAACGCTCAAAGCAGGAGCGCTTCGAATCTGGGCCCATATTGCTGCGTGCATACATGCTATCGTGCGCAACAACATCGACAATGACTTCTCCATCCTCGGTTTCATAGGCATTTGCGGTATGAAATACATAGCAGGGGTCGACGTCACACCATATGGTGTCCGCCGCACTTCCCGCGCGCGGGCATAAACCCACCCTAGCCGGGTGGTTTGGATTCCACTCAAATGGCAATGGGTATCCAGCGAGCATCTTTTGCATCGAAACTGTCGCCGGCAAATCGAAAACAAGTACGTATTTTTCGGTGATCTGACAATCATGAATGGTCGGCCCGCCCTCGACCGGAATGGCCTCCTGTCTAATAACCTTACCAGTACTATTTACCACCACGTGCCAAACTTTGCGTTTCACTGAAGCGTCGTAGCACACGGCGTGTAACTCGCGGGTATCGGGATCGAGATGGGGGTGTGCTGAAAAAGATACGTCGAGGGTGCCATCGAAGGGATTATGAGCAATCGTCTCAAGTTCATCATTTAGCTCTACCGGCCATGCGCCCGCTTCGACCAGCGCGTACGTGCGACCGGCATGGCCAATGATGTTGGTATTAGCATTATCTGCCATACCTCGGCGTGGTCCGGGGATCGGTGTTTCGTTTAATGCTTTGCTTACGGCGGTTGAGCGAACCCAGCGATTGCGATACCAAGCTGCCTTACCGGCCTCGAGCTTGATGCCATGCGTCATACCGTCGCCTAGAAACCAATGGTGACTTTTAGGGTCGGTACGACCGATCGGATTTGGACCGATACGTAAATAACGACCATTCAGTGACACCGGAATCTCTCCTTCCACTCGCAACGCATACAGTGTTTTTTCACTCGACATAGGCGTGTGAATACCATTTAAAAATGGATTAGGTCGTTCTAGCGTGGGTAGGCGTCTGCGATTGAATGTAGCAACCTTATCCATACCTTTAGCAACCAACGTATGAATAATTCTCTCGATTTTTTTGCGTACGATTCTCCGGGTTTCGATGGCGCGCCAGCGAGTTAATCCGGACACTTAGATACCAATACCATGCCAACCACGCCCTTTAAGGCACTTCGTCATCCCATCGTTAAATAAAGTTGTTCCAGACTCTGAATAGTGAATTTCACCCAACCCTCCAGCGCATTTTGCTATATCTCGTTCGAGACTATTTGCTGTGCCCCCAATTTTCCACCAGCTGGCGATGGATCTCATGGTCTTATTACCGTGTCCTTCGTTTATTTTAGGCTCTAATAAGTGATCCTCGGTTCTAATATCTGACATCGCAGCGATACGCTCCACGGTCATTGAACTTGGATCACGAACTTCAACACCTTGTCTTAAAAGAGTTGCTGGGCTGTGATTCTTCGTGACGCCTATAGTTTTTTCGATTGTTGCTCCATCTGTGATAAACCACCCGTTATCACGCATGCAACTCTGGAATTCACCCTCAAGCATATTATCTGCTAAACATATATTTTCATCCTCAGTCATTGCCTCGGGGGTAGCGCCACGTTTATATGAAATCGATGAGCAGGATATTACGCAGATGCTTAAAATCAGAAGTGTAAAGTGATCTCGCCACATACATTTATTTTTGTTTGCAGATTTTTGACGATACGAAACCATACTCAAGATAATAATCCCTCTTTTATCACAAAATCTTCGATCGTGCTGATGCCGATGCCACGTCGTAAATCAGTGAACACATAAGGGCGATCGCCGCGCATTTTTTTAGTATCAGATTCCATAACTGCTAGTGATGCTCCGACGTACGAGGCAAGATCTATTTTATTGATTACGAGTAAGTCAGAACGGGTAATACCTGGCCCACCCTTGCGTGGAATTTTTTCCCCCTGCGCGACATCAATGACATAAATGGTTAGGTCCGCCAGTTCGGGACTAAATGTCGCAGCCAGATTATCACCTCCACTTTCTACAAGTACTAAATCTAATACGGGGAAACGCTGCGTTAAATCGTCTATAGCTGCAAGGTTCATTGAAGCATCTTCCCGGATTGCAGTATGAGGGCAACCGCCGGTTTCTACTCCAATGATCCGGTCGGGCAGTAGCGCCTCACTTCGGATTAGAAACTCAGCATCTTCGCGCGTGTATATATCGTTGGTTACCGCTGCGATTTCGTAGCGGTCTCGCAAGCGCTTGCATAACGCATCCATGAGTGCGGTCTTGCCAGATCCTACAGGCCCGCCGATTCCCAATCGAAGCACGGGTCTTTCGGATATTGCCGTTGTCGCCATTAGAAAAATCCTCTCTGCGTCGGTTACGAGCGATAAAGTCGCGTATGTTGGGTTTCATGCAAGCTGCTTGCGATTGCCAAGTTTGGGAGGGTTACTCCTATTTCGTCGTCGCCTACCTCTTGCGCCCTGGTGACAGCCTCTGGAATAGCACTCGCCAGATCGAACAATAGGCGTTGGCCCGAGACTTGTCCCAAGGGTATTAGTTTTATGCCAGCTAAGATCTGCCCTTCTAACCAACTCCAAACGTATGTCGCTGCAGCAGCCTCGCGTGGTATCTCCCAAGTAACTGCAGCTAAAGCGATAAGTGCCGCAAAAGGTGCATCTGCTCTATCCAACCATCGGGAGGCACTATCAACCCCCATTTCTTTTAGCAGCCTCGCCAATGCTCGACCTCGACCGCAATCGTCAGCGACTAGCTCGCTTGTTTCACGCGACGCGATTAGTATTCGACTCCACTCGCACATTGCTACATCGTTATCTTGGCTTGCTGCAGTAAGTAGTCGTAGAAGGATCGGCAAATCCGTCTGAATTAAAGCATTCATCAGTTGCTCAGTGAGCCAAGCCTTAAGGCGAGCTTCATCCGTGACCCATCCAGCTTCAACTGCCCATTCGAGGCCTTGCGAATAGGCATACGAGCCGACCGGAAGAGTGCCGCTGGCCAGCTGCATCACGCGTACAAAACTTAGGTCGTGTTGAGTCGCCATTAGCTAGTTTTGGTTCGACCTGGCCTGTTTTTCAAATCCGAATGGATAGGTGATCTGGAGTCTTTATTTTCGTGAGAGTGCTTATTATATGCGCCGTCCTCAGGTTCAAACGGCGCCATCTCGTGCTTTGGTGTGAGATCAAGTCGACGAATCATGTCGTCCACCACATGATCTCTTTCATAACGTATCCAATCCTTGCCGATCTGAATCGGTATATGACGATTGCCTACATGATAGCTTGCTCGCGCGAGTGCTTGTGAGTTGTTAGTAAAAACCGTGGAGACCGGTTCTAATGCTTCTATCACACGTAGGCAATATCCATCGCGGGTACAAAGTATGTCTCCGCCATGCAACCTCTTGCCGTGATCCAATAATATTCCCGCCTCTTTACCGCTATCGAGCACGACCCGTTGGCGACTTTTTTGCCTCTGCCTATAAGGCAATGTGAGACTTTCAGCGACAGCAGACTCAGAATTGACGCGCTTCCTAAACTCAAGCATTTTCGCAGTCTTTTTCGAGCACGAGCAAACGGTCTTGATTAGATCTAGTGGTTAGCACCGGGCTAAAATAAAAAATAAAGTTGGCTGAGAGGTAGTACAGAGGCAGGTTCACAGGTGAGTAAATCACCATCGATTCTGACCTCGTAGGTTCGCGAGTCAACCTTAATATTTGGTTGGAAATCGTTGAGTCGCATATCGGCTTTTCCTATATTACGCGTATTGCGAACACAACCGATCTGGTTACTGAGTTGCAACTGATCTGGGATTCCAGCCGCGAGTGACGCCTTAGATAAAAAACTCATACACGTCTCGTTGCGAGCACGCCCGAGTGCCCCAAACATTTTCCGGTAGTGGACTGGTTGTGGCGTTGGTATTGATGCATTCGGGTCACCCATAGGGGCTGCGCTAATTAAGCCACCCTTAATTATTAGACTCGGTTTGACTCCAAAGAATGCTGGTTTCCAGAGCACGATATCGGCGAGTCGGTCAACCTCTATACTACCAACCTCATGGGAGATGCCATGTGCGATCGCTGGGTTAATCGTATACTTCGCAATATATCGTTTTATCCTTGTATTGTCGTGATGAGCCGGGTCACCGTTCAAACTACCGCGCTGAACTTTCATTTTATGCGCTGTTTGCCACGTCCGCGTGATTACTTCTCCAACACGTCCCATGGCCTGCGAATCGGAGGCGATCATCGAAAATGCACCCAGATCGTGGAGGATATCTTCCGCCGCTATTGTTTCACGCCGAATCCGGGATTCTGCAAACGCGATATCTTCTGGAATGCTTGCCGAAAGGTGATGACACACCATCAACATGTCTAAATGCTCGTCGACGGTGTTGACGGTGTACGGTCGGGTCGGATTTGTGCTTGACGGCAGCACGTTACTTTCACCACATACTTTGATGATGTCTGGTGCATGACCTCCACCGGCTCCTTCAGTGTGATAGGTATGAATGGTGCGCCCCTGAAATGCACTGACCGTATCCTCTACGAATCCCGACTCGTTTAACGTATCGGTATGGATCGCGACTTGCACGTCGTGCCTATCGGCTACCGATAAACAGTTATCGATCGCGGCAGGGGTCGTACCCCAGTCTTCATGTAGTTTAAGGCCCATGGCGCCGGCGTTCACTTGTTCGTCTAATGCCTCTGGCAGACTGGCATTCCCTTTACCCATAAATCCTAAGTTCATCGGTAAGGTATCTGCGGCCTGCAGCATCCGGTGGATATTCCAAGGTCCTGGGGTACAAGTGGTTGCGTTGGTGCCGGTCGCCGGGCCCGTACCCCCACCAAGCATAGTGGTGATTCCAGACATTAAAGCGTCATCGATCTGTTGCGGGCAAATAAAATGGATGTGAGCATCAACACCACCCGCCGTTGCGATCTTTCCTTCTCCGGCTACGATTTCTGTGCCTGGGCCAATGACAATATTGACATCAGACTGCACATCCGGGTTGCCTGCTTTGCCAATTGCCATAATGCGGCCATCATTTATCCCAATATCGGCTTTAACGATACCCCAGTAATCTACAATAAGTGCATTGGTGATGACTAAATCAACCGCCACCGACGCTCTGACTTGGCTCTGGCCCATGCCGTCTCGAATAACCTTACCGCCGCCGAAAGTAACTTCGTCTCCGTAGGTTGTGTAATCCTTCTCGACTTGTACGAACAACTCTGTGTCCGCCAGGCGGACACGGTCGCCGGTCGTCGGTCCATACAGATTTGCATAATCCTCTCGCGAAAGGGTGGTCATGTGATTTCCTCCAACGTACCCATCACCTCACCGCGAAAACCGAATATTCGCGGCAGTCCTCCATAAGTGACAAGTTCTACTTCACGTGTTTGACCCGGTTCGAAACGAATCGCTGTGCCCGCTGGGATATTGAGACGAAATCCTCGGCATCGAGCGCGCTCGAAAGTTAAAGCCGGATTGGTTTCGAAAAAATGATAATGTGAGCCAACTTGTATCGGGCGATCGCCGGTGTTTGCTACTTTTATTTGTATCGTCTCGCGCCCTTGATTTAGATGAATCTCTCCGCTAGACGTCAATATTTCTCCAGGGATCATAAGGTTATCCTGTTGGTTGCATTTATTGAATAGGATCATGAACCGTGACGAGTTTAGTGCCGTCCGGAAACGTCGCTTCGACTTGTACGTCATGCACCATCGCTACAACTCCGTCCATGACTTCTTCAGCGCTAAGAATGGTGCGCCCGTAGTCCATTAGGTCTGCAACCGAGCGTCCGTCGCGTGCCCCCTCTAAAATAGCCGCGCTGATCAAAGCTATGGACTCTGGGTAATTTAATTTTACGCCGCGATCACGACGACGCTCGGCTAATAGTGCCGCGGTAAAAAGTAATAATTTGTCCTTCTCTCGCGGCGATAATTCCATCAGGCTTCTCCTAAGTTACTGGATTTTATTACTGGCATAGTACTGCTTGGCCACATCTATAACCGACAATTAAGTGCGCCAAATCCGCGGTGTCACTGCAGAACGCCCCGATACCATTGGGCGTAATAGGCGCC
>CAYFFH010000126.1:0-8364 GCA_964342175.1 uncultured Enterobacteriaceae bacterium
TTTTTAAGACCACAGAGGCGTATTGGAGTGCTTCAGGAAAATTCTTCACGGCAGGCGGGACGCCCAAAACTTAAAATCTCCCACCCTAAAAATTTTGCATTTCCGGTTAATTCGATACAGGTGTTTAAATTGGCATTCGCACCATCAAATAACAGCGTCTCCTGTGGCATCCATTCGATCATGGCGCCATTGTTCAGGCGCGCTATTTGAGAAATTGTTGCGGTTCGTCCAGCGCTGTAATACCAACGTGTGGCGCCCGGTGTTGTCACCAGTGCTTTCGTATCTGTTTCCAGTGTCATCGTCACCGCCAGCTCATCACCGCCTACGATTCCTGCTGGGGGGTGCAGGAGATACGTGTGGCAAGTCCCGTCGGGCTCGGGGTAAAACGGTCGTTGTACTGACAGTGGACCATGATGTCGGCGCTCAATAAGCGAAGTACGGTCGTTGCGCACTGCGTACCGCAAGGCTAATGCTGCTGACCATCCTGAATTTTCGACAACTTGTGCCGTAGGTAAAGGCATCAACGTTACCTAGCCACTAAAACCCGTGATTTTCCGAACGAGAGGGTAATGCCGGATACGCTGCCACCCCAGTTGGGTATATTTTTGCTTACGTTTTTTTATGTAAACGGTCGTTAATAGCCAGATAAACAATAGCATCGCCAAGACTATCATCGGCATAAATTGGAAGTTAGAAACAAGTAGTTCAGCATCGCGATGAATATGTGTAGTCAATTCTGGATGACCTTGGGCTACTGGCACGAAACTGAATCCCAGTATTGTGGCTACGGTCAATGGCGTTTTTTTCATGGTGCTAATCTCCACAATCATTATATCTTCGTTAATCGGTTCAAACTGTTAGATACTGTTTGACTAAATTGTCTGTCAGTCCGTCGATCGAACCAGAAGCTACCGCTTTTCCTTTGTCGAGAATATAGAAATGATTGCCGACACGGCGCGCTAATGGCAGTTTTTGTTCAACTAATAGTACGGTGATTCCTTCTTCTGCGTTAAGACGTGCAATAATTTCACCGATTTCAAGCACGATGTTTGGCTGGATCCCTTCTGTAGGCTCATCAAGGATTAAAAGTTCCGGATCGAGAATCAAAGCTCGCCCAATGGCCAGCTGTTGTTGCTGTCCTCCGGAAAGATCGCCTCCCTTGCGCTTCAACATTTGCCGTAGAACAGGAAAGAGATCTAAGACCCGATCGTAGGCCAGGTGCGCTGCCGATTGTTCGCACACCGCAAATCCAATGCGTAAATTTTCGTCAACGGTGAGCCGCGGAAAAACGTCTCGACCTTGCGGCACATAACCTATTTTTAGTGGTGCGCGTCGTTCAGCCGGCTCATCAGATAAAATGATATCTTTGAAACGGATTTGGCCACTTTGGATCGGTAACAATCCCATAATGCATTTTAACGTGGTTGTCTTTCCAACGCCGTTACGGCCCATCAAGCAGACGCACGATCCCTGAGGAATCTCGATGGAGAGATCCCATAATGTGTGGCTTTCACCGTAGTATTGGTTAATCGATTCAAGTTCAAGCATTAGGAACCTAAATAAATTTCAATAACTTTCGGGTCATCTTGGATCGCACTCATGTTGCCTTCGGCTAGTACCCGTCCCTCATGTAATACGGTGACGCGGCCAGCAATAGACCGGACAAACTCCATATCATGCTCGACGACGATAACCGAACGTTCTCCGGCAAGGCCGCTCAATAGCTCCGCTGTTGTCTCCATTTCTTGCTTTGTCATTCCTGCAACTGGCTCATCGACCAACAAAACTAGTGGGTTTTGCATAATTAACATACCGATTTCTAGCCATTGTTTTTGTCCGTGCGATAATGTTCCAGCAGGAGTATGAATTTTTTCAACTAATCCAATTAGATCGAGCACCTCTTCTAACCCATCTCGTTCTTCTCCCGATAATTTGTTGAAAAGTGTCGGCCAGACGCGTTTATCCGCAGCCATGGCAAGCTCAAGGTTTTGGAACACTGTCTGACTGCCAAATACTGTTGGTTTTTGGAATTTACGGCCAATCCCAAGAGTCGCGATCTCCGGTTCGGATAAACGCAGTAAATCGAGACTTTGGCCGTAAAATGCGGTGCCGGAATCAGGCTTCGTTTTACCTGTAATTACGTCCATCATGGTCGTTTTGCCAGCACCATTCGGACCAATAATGCAGCGTAGTTCTCCGGCTTCGATGTAAAGCGTAAGTTCGTTTAGTGCTTTGAACCCATCGAAGGTAACCGTTATGTCTTCGAGATATAAAATATTGCCATGGGTTGCATCTACTAAACTATCGCGTGTCGGTTTATTGGTGAGAAAATTGAAGACTCGATCTTGTCGGATCGGGTTGTCGGGATCATCCCTTAAAATTTCATTACCCATCGTCATAAGCTCGATATTTTAATCGCTGTAAAAACCCTACGATTCCCTTCGGGAACACTAGTGTCACGATTACGAATAAAGCGCCGAGCGCGAATAACCATATTTCTGGAAAAGCACCGGTCATTGTGGTTTTTGCGTAATTAACAATGCCGGCACCAAGTGCAGCGCCGTACAATGTTCCACGACCACCGACCGCAACCCAAACCACTAGTTCGATAGAGTTAAGTGGTTGAAATTCTCCGGGATTAATAATGCCGACTTGGGGAACGTATAACGCGCCTGCGATACCGGCAAGCATTGCTGAAACAGTGAAAATCCAAATCTGAAAATGCTCTACTCTATAACCAATAAAGCGAGTTCGCGATTGTGCTTCCCGCACGGCAGTAACGACGCGTCCAAGTTTTGATGTGACGATTAGCCGACACAAGATGTAGCCAAACGCAAGCATCACGATTGAAATGATAAACAAAACGATGCGCGTCGAGTCGGATTGCAGACTAAAACCTAGAATTTCTTTGAAGTCGGTAAGTCCATTATTACCACCGAACCCCATTTCGTTTCGAAAAAAAGCGAGCATCAACGCATACGTTAACGCTTGTGTCATGATCGATAAATACACGCCCGATACCCGCGAACGAAACGCAAACCAGCCGAACACAAATGCAAGCAAACCCGGCGCGACCATAACCATCACCATTGCGAACCAAAACATATCAAAACCGAGCCAGTACCACGGGAGGGACTCCCAGTTAAGAAAAACCATAAAATCAGGTAGTTCTGGATGGCCGTAAACTCCACGCTCTCCTATTTGCCGCATTAAATACATTCCCATCGAGTAACCACCAAGTGCAAAGAAAGCACCATGGCCGAGACTCAAAATTCCGCAGTATCCCCAAACCAAGTCAAGGGAAATAGCTAGCAATGCAAAGCAAACGTATTTTCCTAGCAACGTAACTGTATAGGTCGATACGTACATAGCAGAATCATTTGGTATAACTAGATTCGCAAATGGCACCCAAACAATCGCTATCGCCAGTATAGACAGCATCCAGCGGCCGCCAACATCTTCTTTTATCCGTTGTGTGATCGACATCAACTTTCGCCCGATCGACCGCGCTGTGGGAATAGGCCGCGCGGTCGTTTTTGAATAAAAAGGATTATGAAAAAAAGAATTAAGATTTTAGCGACGACCGCGCCCGCTACTGGTTCCAAAAATTTATTCATCACACCGAGTAGTAATCCTGCGACCATCGTTCCCCACAAATTTCCAACTCCACCGAAAACGACGACCAAGAACGAATCGACAATATATCCTTGTCCAAGGTTTGGGCCGACGTTAGTTAACTGCGACAATGCGACACCAGCGACACCAGCGATGCCTGCCCCGAGTCCAAATGTCATGACGTCAACTCTAGCGCTGCGGATCCCCATTGCGCGGGCCATCGCACGATTCTGGGTAACCGCCCGTACCTCTAATCCAAGACGGGTGCGTTGCAATACGAGTAGCAAACCGGCGAACACAAATAACGCGAAAACCAAGATGTAAAGACGATTTAAAGTAAACGACAAACCGTGTGCTATTTCGATGGATCCGGTCATCCAATCAGGTGAGGCCACCGACCGATTAAGCGGCGAGAAAATTGATCGTACGGCCTGCTGTAGGATAAGACTTATGCCGAATGTTGCCAGAAGCGTTTCTAACGGACGTCCGTACAAAAACTGGATAACACACCGCTCGATCACTATCCCTACTAAACCGGACACAATAAACGCAGCTGGAATTGCGATAATGAGAGATAATTCTGGATGGTTAGGCATTAAAAGTTGCACCACATAAGTGGTATATGCGCCAATCATAATTAGTTCGCCGTGGGCCATGTTGATCACACCCATTACTCCAAAAGTAATCGATAGACCGATAGCCGCTAAGACGAGTACTGAACCAAGACTTAGACCAAAAAATAGTGTTTCAATAAATTTATAACGAGACACCGCTCGTTCGATCGCATGCAAAGACTTCTCGGCAGCAATACGCAAATCTTCGCTCATGTCTTTGTCTAGTGCGATCGCGGTTAATTTTATTCTGACCTGTCCATCCAGATTTTTTGCCGATTTCTCGATTGCGTTGAGACGGATCACTTCGTCCTGAGCATCTAAATTAAAAACAACGATCGCGGTATCTAGGGCTTCGATGACTTTCGGTTCTGTCTCTTTTTCGCGTTGGGTTTCAAGCACGGACTGTAACTCTGCGACCCCAGACGCTGCGATTGACCTGGCTGCTGCAATTCTTCCTTCAGGTTCAGGCTGGTTTAATTTTAGCCCCGCGACTAATCCGCGAACTGTACGTCTTAACCGATTATTGATGCCGATCTTAGAGACATGGCGCCTGCGGACTTCACCGAGGCTAACGCCAGTCGTCGGATCAGAAATCGCAAAACCACCTCCTTCGAGTTTTTGGGCAAAGACAAGCTTGTTCGTTTTTTTTTGCTTATAAAGGTTGCCGTTTAGAAAAGCATTTAGGACATCGAGTACTTTAGGATGGTTGATTTTAGCTAGTGCGACGGCGGCTGTGGTTTTCTCTTCATAGGATTTCGTTTTCAGTGCATCAATTGCAGCTTGGAACTCATCGAGACAAAAGGCCTGCATCGGCGCAATGAGTAAGCAAACGATACCGAGCTGAAACAGCCAACGCGTCAATTGTCGATGCGGCGCTAGGGTGCATCCGGTCGGTCGAGATTGTGAATAGGGAGTGTGTCCGAAACGACCCACTAAACTTACCTTGCTTCGATCAATGATGGGACGGGCCGCCTGGTGGCCCGTCGGTTAGTTAAATTGCCTGGGGCTCTAATGTTATTCGTAGCTCTGACCAGAACATTTTCCGGTTTTGACGTTGTAGTTGCCGCATTCAAGAGGTGACATCCAGTCAGCTGTAATGTCTTTCGAGCCGGTGAGAAAATCCGACCATGCGTCACCGACAACCGTTCCAGATGTTTGCCAGACGGTATCGAACTGACCATCGTCTTGAATTTCGCCGATTAGCACGGGCTTGGTGATGTGATGGTTTGGCATCATGGTAGCTGTACCACCAGATAGGTTCGGTACAGATACTCCAACAATAGCATTCTGCACTGCAGTTGCATCGGTCGTTCCAGCTTTCTCTACCGCTTTGACCCACATGTTGAAGCCGATATAGTGAGCTTCCATTGGATCATTCGTTACCCGTTCTTCGTCTTCAATGTAGTTTGCCCAACTGTCGATGAACGCGTCATTAATATCGGCTTCAACACTCATAAAATAATTCCATGCCGCTAGATGACCAACCAAAGGGCCAGTATCGATGCCGGACAATTCTTCCTCCCCTACCGAAAACGCGATAACCGGAATGTCTTCAGCTGAGATACCTTGATTACCGAGCTCCTTATAAAATGGCACATTGGCATCGCCATTAATGGTTGATACAACCGCTGTTTTTTTGCCTGCGGAGCCGAATTTTCTAACATCCGATACGATCGACTGCCAATCGGAATGACCAAATGGTGTGTAATTTATCATAATGTCGGCGTCAGCTACTCCGTTATCTTTGAGATACGCTTCGAGAATTTTATTCGTCGTACGTGGATACACGTAATCTGTCCCTGCCAAAACCCATCGTTTCACGCCAATTTGATCCATCAAATAATCTACTGCTGGGATTGCTTGTTGGTTTGGGGCGGCTCCCGTGTAAAACACATTCTTTGATGATTCTTCACCTTCGTATTGAACTGGATAGAACAACAAACTATTGAGCTCTTCAAAAACTGGTAGAACCGATTTTCGCGAAACTGACGTCCAGCAACCGAAAACAACATCTACTTGGTTTTTTTCAATCAACTCGCGCGCTTTTTCCGCGAATAAGGGCCAGTTAGATGCTGGATCGACAACAACGGCTTCAAGTTTTCTATCCAGTAAGCCCCCCTTCTTGTTCTGTTCTTCGATAAGCATTAACACGGTATCTTTTAGAGTGGTTTCGCTGATCGCCATCGTGCCGGAAAGAGAATGAAGGACGCCGACCTTGATAGTGTCCCCGGCCCAGACAGGCATTGTAAAGATTACAGTGAAGGCGACGATCAAGGCTGGTACAAATGTAATTCGACGAAAGTTTCTCATTAAACTTCTCCTTAATATTCGATAAAGCTGACGTTCTATGACATCACTATAGCTGTAGTTGGATTGCAATCTTAAAGGCGCCGACACTTGCCCCGGTCGCGGCCGGCGAGTAGTTCAAACCCTTCGTGGCAATATCACCTTCTTGGTAGAAGATGGAAATCCGTGCATTGTGCCCATCGATGATGTAGTTAACTCCGCCTTCAATTTCATCCCGATCGGAGCTTCCGTCAGGACTGATGTCGGTATAGCGGAGGTAAGGTTGGAACTTTCCAATACCGACTATTTGGGGAAATAAATAAAGACCGACCGCAGAATAAGAATCGCCGTCGAACATGCAAAAGCAATCGGCATCACCGAACGCCGTTGAAGCATAATCGGAATCGAAGTTTTTGTACTCTCCATTAAAAGTGAATACCCCTTTATTGGTGAAGAGTTTTTCGAGTAGGACGTCAACGCTGAATCCAAAAAAGTCGCCTCGGTTTAAAAACGAGCCTGATCCGTCCTCTTGGTATTGCATCGCTAGGGCGACTGTGAAGATGTCACCAGCACCACCGTAATATGTGCCGCTCGTATAATAGCCGGGGTTCTTCTCGACACTAAGGAAATTGTAGGTGAGTCGCCCGGCGTACAGCAGATTGTCATCTTGGTTAGGCCCAACTCCAGTAGACGACTCGAGCCCGTTAAATATACCGAAGACATACTGCAAGGCGCCCTTTGGTCCCGCAGATCCCCATAAATTTGCACCGTGATCGCGCGCATAAACACCGGCACCACCGGCACCAAAGGTGGTACTAAAATCAGATGGGTAGAAGGGGGTTTTGAACGCATCGTACGTCGTAGAGTAATATGGTCCGTTAAGCTCTTGACGTTCAGCAGGGACCAGTAATCGCCCTGCCCAAATATTCAGCATAGGTGAAAATTCGAATTTAGCGATTGCATCCAGGACGTCGTAATCTCTTAGCGTACTGTTGCCGCAAAACACGCATTCTGTATTGAGTTCAAATTTAATCTTTTCGTGTATCTGTCCATTTAGATAAATACGCGCATTGTCTAGATTAAAATCATTAGACCAATCAGAACCATTGGGAGCGGCATCCTCGATCGTCGTGAATGACGTTCGAGCTCCAGCTCCAAGGCTGATCCACTTCGTCTCATCGATGGATATCTTGCCACCCGCGTATGCGTTACCCATCGCGAGCAAAAGCGCGCCTATGACATATGTCCATCGGGATCGCCTTAGCATAAGCATTAGTATTCTCCTCGGCTTAGAATTAATTGGTATGACGCCAGTCCGGTGCACGTTTCCCACTGTTATATACAGAGCAATAATCGTGCCAACTGAGAAATTTGCTTAGTATTCGGAGTTATTCGATTTCATTGCCCATTTCTGGCAACACTGGCGCACTGAAATGTGACGCGGTCGCAGGTCTCTGCACTAAAATGGAGCGGCGGTAAAGGAGCTTCGAATTCTCAAACCTACCAGCGACGAAATACGGTATTCCATTTCTGGAGGGTAATAAGAAAGCGCGCTGAATATGTTTTTGTGACAGCGTGACAGGTAAGTGTGCCTCATAAATTGCAGCCCGTGTACGCGGTTTCAAGGTACACCAACCACTAATTTATTTTAACGGGCTTAGGCAATAACAGTGACGACTAATCACTTGGTAGTGTATTGAGCTGGTAAATACTTTTCTTCCAATAAGTGCGGTATTCTGAATCTTTACAAATGTTACTTAGCCAAGGAGGCGAGGCTCTTGTCGTATGATCTTGTAATTCGTAATGGCGCGCTGGTAGATGATTCAGAGGTCACCCTGAAACGCTTCCG
>CAYFFH010000127.1:0-8340 GCA_964342175.1 uncultured Enterobacteriaceae bacterium
GTGACCGCCCGTGTGAACCAGCATGTAGGCGTGGCCGTGTAGAGGATGAGCCAGTTGCGATCTGCCGCTTGAAACGTGTCGCCGCCGATTTTAAAGGTGATATACGCAAGCGACTTCCTACCCCAGCAAAGAAAAGGAACGGGAAACGGGTTGCCTGCGTTGGCGCAGGCCCGGCGTCTCTTACCGTTGCACGCGACCTACTACCATTGGGCTATGAAGTCGTCATATACGATGGAGAGGATCGTGCAGGCGGAATGATCCGCAGCCAAATCCCGAAGTTTAGATTACCCGAGCGAGTCATTGACGAAGAAGTGGGCTACATCTTGGAGCTAGGGGTAGAATTCCGGGGTAACAGCTGGGTCGAATCGCTCAAAGAGCTCCTTGCAGAAGATTACGACGCTATCTTTGTTGGTACAGGAGCGCCTCGAGGGCGCGATCTTAATATTCCTGGTCGCACGGAAGCCTCTCAAAATATTCACATTGGTATTGACTGGTTGTCATCAGTTTCATTTGGACATATAGACAAAATCGGCAAACGGGTGATCGTTCTAGGTGGCGGCAATACTGCAATGGATTGTTGTCGTTCCTCAAAACGCCTCGGCGGCAAAGATGTAAAGGTTGTCGTTCGTTCTGGCTTCGACGAGATGAAGGCATCCGCATGGGAGAAAGAGGATGCAATGCACGAAGACATCCCGATCCTTAATTTCCTTGTGCCTAAGGAATTCAAACACAGCAAAGGTAAGCTCAAAGGGGTGATCTTTGAAAGGGTAGAGGCAAAATACGATGATGACGGACGGCGTTCGTTGATCTCGACTGGTGCGCCGGACGAATACATCGAAGCTGATGACGTTCTTGTCGCGGTTGGTCAAGAAAACGCCTTCCCATGGATCGAACGAGACATCGGAATCGAGTTCGACGAGTGGGGAATGCCTATTGTCGATAAGAGCACGTACCGGGCGACACTACCAAATGTCTTCTTTGGTGGGGACGCCGCTTTCGGTCCAGAAAACATTATCTGGGCGGTGGCACACGGGCATGATGCCGCTATCTCAATTGATAAATACTGCCATGGCGAAGATATATCCGTACGACCGCCACCACGCGTTAAATTTAGTTCACAGAAGATGGGAATCCACGAATGGAGTTACGACAACGATATCTCCAATGACTTACGTTACAAGGTTCCTTTGAAGGACCTCCGCAATGCGCTGGCCAACATCAAAGTCGAAGTGGAACTCGGCTACGACCAAAACCTCGCGGTTGCCGAAGCAGAACGCTGCTTAAATTGTGACGTCCAAACTGTATTCAGCCACAATCTGTGTATCGAGTGTGATGCCTGCGAAGATATCTGCCCAACCGATTGTATTAATTTCATCGCCAATGGCGATGAAGCAGACCTACGTACTCGACTCCATGCGCCATCAGAAAACCTAGACCAGGATCTCTATATATCAGACGAGCTCCAAACTTTACGTATCATGGTAAAGGACGAAGATATGTGTTTGCATTGCGGCTTGTGTGCCGAGCGGTGTCCGACCGGTGCCTGGGATATGCAAAAATTCTTGTTCGACGTTGAACATGCGGGGCCGAAATGCCGTTCCCCAAAAAAGCGTTCTAAAGCCGCTTAATCAAAATTCTAAGCGAACCCGTCTAGCAATGAAGAACATCGTAGCGGTCAATGACTTTGTCATAAAATTCGCGAACGTTAACGGATCAGGCTCCGCTTCTGCGAACGCGTTGTTTGCACGCGCAGTGCTACGTATGGGGGTATCCGCGAGCCCACGAAATATTTTCCCGTCGAATATTCAAGGGCTACCTACCTGGTACGAAGTCCGTATCAGCGCACACGGTTGGCAAGGCCGACGCGGTGGAGTCGATCTGATGGTAGCCATGAATCCGCAAACCTGGGACGAAGACGTCGCCGAAATCGAGTCCGGTGGTTATCTTTTGTATGACTCGACAAGAGACATGTTACCGACTAAGTTTCGTGACGACGTGCGCGCAATCGGTATCCCACTGACTCGGATCTGCAACGACGCGTATACGGATGCCCGCCAGCGTCAGTTATTTAAAAATATCGTCTATGTCGGTGCCCTCGGAGCACTTCTAGACCTTGACCCACAGGTTATCGCGGCACTAATAAGCGAGCAGTTCAAGGGCAAAGAAGCACTCATGCAGTCCAACGTGCAAGCTCTCGCGATGGGTCGCGATTACGCACTTTCCCATTTTGACTGTCCAATCGGGTTGCAGATTAAGAAAAGTAACTCAGTTGGCGAGAAGATCTTTCTTGAGGGTAATAGTGCAGCCGCCCTGGGCGCCGTTTATGGTGGGGCAACAGTTGCCGCTTGGTATCCAATTACCCCGTCTTCGTCACTTGCCGAAGCATTCGAGAGTCACTGCAAGACCTATCGTCACGAAAACGAGAGCGGACGCGCTCGATATGCAATCCTACAGGCAGAAGACGAATTGGCCTCAATAGGTATGGTTATTGGTGCAGCATGGAATGGCGCTCGCGCATTTACTGCCACCTCTGGTCCTGGAATATCTTTGATGCAGGAGTTCATCGGCTTCGCGTACTTCGCAGAAATCCCGTCGGTGATCTTCGATGTGCAACGTGGTGGTCCGTCGACAGGCATGCCAACACGAACGCAGCAGTCCGACATCACTCTATGCGCCTACGCGTCCCATGGTGACTCAAAACACATCCTACTATTCCCAGAAGACCCGAAAGAGGCGTTCGAGATGAGCGCTATGGCCTTTGATCTCGCCGATCGGCTGCAAACGCCTGTATTTGTGATGCTTGAACTTGATATCGGTATGAATGAACGCTTATGCGACCCGCTGGAGTGGGACAACAGTAGGCGTTTCGACCGCGGCAAACTTATGACTCATGAAATGCTTGAACGGGGTGATGAATTCGGCCGTTACCTCGATGTTGATGTAGATGGCATCCCATATCGGACCTACCCCGGTACCCACCCGCAACATGGTTCTTACTTTACCCGCGGCACAACGAAGGATCGTTACGCGAAATACAGTGAAGCAGGGCCAGACTACGTAGACAATATGCAACGTCTATTGCGAAAATTCGAGACTGCGAAAAATTTGGTTCCGCAAGCAATTCTGCACACTGATACACATGCGTCCCAATTCGGCGTCATTTTCTTCGGTTCAACGGCACCCGCTATGTATGAGGCGATCGATGCGCTCGAAGTCCGCGGCCTAGAAGTTGATGCCCTACGTATACGTGCGTTCCCATTTTCCGACGCCGTGAACGAATTCATCCATGAACACGATCAAATATTTGTAGTTGAACAAAACCGCGACGCACAGCTGCGCCTGTTATTAATCAATGAGTGCGGTATCGATCCAACAAAATTGGTCGCAGTGTTGCATTATGATGGCACCCCCATAACGGCACGCTTCATCGCGCGTGAAATAAGCGAAGGGATAGCCGCCTTAAACGAGGCACCAGTTCGTGGAAGTGCGACAAAATAAAACGAAGGTCCAAACCGATGACATATATTGCAAAACCGAAACTCGCCCACCCCGGAATTCCTACAAACGAACTGGGTTACACTCGTCGCTACTACGAAGGGGCCGTATCAACGTTGTGCGCTGGTTGCGGCCACGACTCCATCAGTGCAGGTATCGTACAGGCATTTTTTGAACTCAGTATCGAACCACATCGAGTCGCAAAACTTTCTGGAATAGGCTGTTCCTCGAAAACACCAACCTATTTTCTGGGGAGTTCGCACGGGCTAAACAGTGTACACGGGCGGATGCCGTCGGTCCTCACTGGTGCGAACCTTGCCAATCGTGATCTGATTTATCTCGGCGTGTCGGGGGATGGTGACTCGGCATCTATTGGACTTGGACAGTTCGCTCACTGTTTGCGACGAGGCGTCAATATGGTCTATATCGTCGAAAATAATGGTGTTTATGGTTTGACCAAGGGTCAATTCTCCGCTACCGCCGACAAGGGATCGAAATCGAAGCGAGGTATTACAAACTCTGACAGTAATATCGACATGGTTGGGCTTGCCCTGCAACTCGGCGCGACTTTTGTAGCGCGCAGTTTCTCCGGTGATAAGGCCCAACTAGTGCCACTACTCAAGGCCGCTGTTGAACATCAAGGAGCAGCATTTATCGACGTTATCAGCCCTTGTGTAGCGTTCAATAACCATGCCGGGTCGACAAAAAGCTACGACTATATTCGCGAACACAACGAGGTATTAAATCGACTGGATTTTATGCCACAGCGCGAGCCGCTCACGGCCAATTACTCACCAGGTGAAATTAAAGAAATTCGTCAGCACGATGGCCAAATAATCCGCCTGCGGAAAATGTCGCAAGATTATGATCCCCATGACCGCATTTCGGCAATGAATATACTCCAGGAACGCGCCGCAGAAGGAGAGATTGTTACCGGCCTAATTTATCTTGATACCGAAGCCGAGGATCTCCATAGCAATCTGAACACCGTCGAACTGCCGCTCAACACCCTCGGGGAAGAGGAGTTGTGCCCTGGAGGCGCCGCACTGCAAGCGTTCAATATCAGTTTAAAATAGTTTGACTTTTTAGCTCCACCGGCTCACGCAGCCTGTTTTGTCACAGGTGCGAACCGATGGTATGGACTCAACTCACTCTCTCGTCTGAAGGGGCTGGGTTATGCTAAAGAACGGCCGTAAAAACTGTTATCGGTACATGAAAGTCGAGCATTGTGCAAAGATACGATAAGGTTAACCTATTCAATAGTAACGCTTGAATCAAACCAATGAACGAAACGCGACAATCGTTATATATCCTCGGTATTATCTTAATTTCGTTGTTGGCTCAAACCTTGGCGTTTGCTCAGGAACCAATCGACACAACTCCACGGGCAGACAAGCCGCCGCCGATACCCAACTCTTTGATCTCGCCACGCGCGACCATGGAAACATTCCTGGGCGCGATGCGAGCTGTTCGTGATGGTAATAACGAAAAGTTCGAACAGGCAATCGCAGCTTTAGATCTTTCCGAAATTAGTCCCTTAGTTCGTGTTGAAAAAGGACGCGATCTCGCCTGGATATTACAAGAAGTTATCGACCGAACCCGGAAGCCGGACCTCAATCGCTTTTCAGAGCAAAAAATAGGCGAGCCGTTCGTCTTCCAAATTTACAAAAATGGCAAAATTGAAATCGATTTTACCGAGCACCAAGGTTGGCGCTTTAGTACTGCAACCATAGCGGCGCTGCCTGCACTGCTCGACGAATTGCCGAATTCCGACAAAGCTAAGGGAACTGGCGACATTAGCCCGATCCGTATGCCACTTCACCTGCAACTAAGAGGGATGATCCCTTCTAAGTGGAAGGAACAAGGCCTCATCCTGGAGCGTTGGCAGTGGATCGCGATTTTCATCATTGTTCTCCTTGGAACCGTTATAGACAAGCTCGTTGCAGTTCTGTTGCGTTTGGGTGTCAAATTTTGGCGCACACGATATGCAAAAGGCAGCTTTCGTAATATTTCTGACGCTATCCTCAGACCGTTCGGCCTGATGGCCATGGCATTTACCTGGTGGGCAGGTCTGAATACGCTTGGACTCGCCGCCGAAGTGCTAGTTATCTTACTGATATCAGTTAAATTCCTCGCCGCCTTATCTACTGTCTGGGCCGCTTATCGATTAGTCGACCTACTTGCAGCATTCTTGCATGACGCGGCCGCAAAGACCGAGAGCAAACTTGATGACGCGGTTGTCCCTCTAGTGACCAAAACAATGAAAGTGTTTGTCACAGTGATGGGCGCGGTATTTATCGCAGACAACTTAAACATTGACGTTACGAGCCTCTTAGCAGGCCTCGGTCTAGGCGGACTCGCGTTCGCGCTCGCGGCCAAAGACGTCGCCGGGAATTTATTTGGATCCGTCACCGTTCTGCTCGACCAAACTTTTAACGTCGGCGATTGGGTGATCATCGGAGACGTTGAGGGCTCGGTTGAACATATCGGCTTTCGAAGTACGCGTATCCGGACATTCTATAACTCGCTAGTTTCAGTACCGAACTCTAACCTAATCACCGCAAACGTCGATAACATGGGGAAACGAAGTTATCGCCGCTTAAGTTGCAAGATGTCTCTTGCGTATAACACCCCACCAGATCGAATCGATGCATTTTGCGAAGGTGTTCGCGAGCTCGTGCGTCAACACCCCTATACTCGCAAGGATTATTTCCACGTCTACCTCAATGAATTTAGCGCTTCTGCGCTGGAGGTATTAGTCTACGTCTTTTGGCAGACCCCGGAGTGGGGTACAGAGCTACGCGAACGTCATCGCTTTTTAATCGATTGCCTTCGGATCGCAAAACGACTTGGTGTCGAGTTCGCTTATCCGACACAAACTTTGTATATGAGAGAGAACGACGGTGAACTCCCCGTCCCAGAAGTAGGTGAATTTTCGCCGCCCCAATCTGAGCAGGACGCGATCAAACTAGGGAGTGCCGAAGCGCGCTCGGTAGTCGCTGCTACACTTGGACTTGGGGTTATTCCACCGCCGGCAGATACGGCCGACGGTGGGCAGGAGGACGACAGCGAATGACAGAGATCAATAACCTGCTGCGAAAAACGCAACGATTTCTTAATTCGGTGCGAACGCCTCCAGTGCTTCCCAGTCAGGCCCGGCTTGACCATCAGCTCGCAGGGGTTGGATCACAACTTGATCCGCGCCGCCGTCGAAATACTGTTGGAGTTTTTCCTTGATTTCGTCAGCCTCACCCCAAAAGACCATAGCATCCATCAGCCGATCACTCCCTCCGTCTTTCAGGTCATCCTCGTTAAAACCTAGCCGAAACCAGTTTTTGAAATAGTTCGGCATCGGCATATAAAACCCTAAGCTTGCACGCGCTACCTCTCGCGCCTTTACGGGGTCCGTACACAGCAGGACTTTTTGCTCGCAAATTACGGCCGCATCCGGACCCATATTACTGCGCGAAATGCCTGCCTGCTCGGGAGTGATGTTGTAGGGAAAGGCGCCGAGCGTTCTCTCGGCCGCCAATTGCGACATTTTTGGTCCAAGCGCCGCTAACACAACCTGCTTTTGCGCTGGCACGCCACCCATCGCGGCCCACGCTTTGTCCATTCCGTCGAGATAGTCGCGCATTGCTGAAAGAGGATGTTTGTATTCGTGGCCGCGCATATCGGACACCAGCACTGGATGTGATACACCAAGGCCAAGTACGAAACGACCATCATATAAGGAGTTTAAGGTGTTATGCCCACTCGCGGCAGCGGCCGGGTCGCGCGCATATATGTTAGCGATTCCGCTAGCCACGTTGAGTCGCGTGGATTGGCTTAACAAATAACTGCCAAGGGCAAACGTCTCATAGGTCACTGCCTCTGGATACCACAGGGTCGAGTATCCGAGATCCTCAAGCCGCGCCACCATATCACCTAATTGCCCCGCGTTTAGCGCGTCGGTCATAGTGAATACACCGAATTTTCCGAACTTCATAAGAGACTCCGATTAATATTAATGGACGCAGGATAGCGCGTGGCGGGGGTTCGCGATAGCTCGGACCCGTAAAACATGCACCTGAAGCTTTTCAATCTTAACAGCCCTTTACAATCCAACTATCTAACCGGTGAAAACGGTGCAGCAAGTACAATCTTATTCCGCTGCGAAACCAAAGTTTCCTTGGGCCCCTTAGGCGGCCAGATTCCTTTCGCAACCGCCTCGGCACGCACAGCGCTCCGGTGTTCCAAGCTTTCATATCCCCAGATATGTACGAGCTTAAATAGGCCACCGATCTCCGAATGCATTGCCATTATTAGCGGTGATAGCTCGATCCTCCCAGCCACTTTCTTTTCCCAATTGCGATATACCTCCGGCATCATACCGGGTAGGATCTGATATTCGCGCCATTCAAATATCGGCCCCAAGCTGCCTTCAGCCATCGTTGGGGAAAACGGAGCTGGGATGAAGATCTCGGAATTCATCGTCTCAGCCAAATGCGCAACCTTGGGAGGCCAACCGAGTTTTTTCTCGGGTGGAAATTCCGCGCGCTTTCGCTCCCTATCACCTAAGTCCTTGAATGGCCATACATGGATTACCTCGTTTAACGGCCCTATTTCCGTGTAAAAAAAACCGCTAAGTTTTGAAACCTTTTCACGTACCGGCAACGCTCGTCCGAATGTATCGATAAATTCAGGCACTGAACGCGGTTTCAATTGATATGTTCGCACTTCGTAGATCATGCTGATTCCTTAATTGACAGTGTGTTGGCGCCGGCGAGACGTTTTAGGTAGCCTATCGAACATCATAACGAATAGCGTCCGTTGCTCCAAAATTAATCAAGCCCTCCCCGCGAC
>CAYFFH010000128.1:0-8337 GCA_964342175.1 uncultured Enterobacteriaceae bacterium
AAGGGCGATGACCAGGCTTCCAGACTGTGTGAAAATGCGTCCATACCCGTCGCCGCCGTTAACGCTGCCGGTAGTCCCACCGTAACCTCGGGGTCCAGAATGACTATCTGCGGCAACATCTTGGGATGGAAAATAATCTTTTTGGTTTCGGACGATTCATCCAGTATGACCGCTGCCCGCCCTACTTCTGCGCCAGTGCCCGCAGTTGTTGGGAGGGCAACAATCGGTGCTATTAGATCTCCATCAGCACGAATCCAGTTGTCGCCCACATCCTCCAATTCCCAGATTGAAATGTTCTGATGCGCCATTAAAGCCACTGATTTCGCGGTGTCAATTCCACTGCCTCCACCAAATGCGATCACGCCATCGTGCTGACCTTCTAGATAGACCTGAACACCGTCTTCCACGTTCTGACCGGTCGGGTTGGGTTTGATATTAGAAAACAGTTCGCAACGAAGCCCTGACTCACGACAGTTGATAATCGAATTTTCAACCATAGGCAGTGTTGCTAAACCAGGGTCTGTAACCAGCAAGGGCGCCGATAGACCCACCTCTTGACAAACATCTGGCAACTCGCTCAGCCGACCAGGACCGACCCGCATAACCGTGGGATAGTTCCAGTTACCAATCAATGCAGATACCTAAAATTGTCCAATTGCGAGATTTGATCACAATATCTACTATGGCCTAATTGTTTATGGAAAATAGACAACACTCACTAGCTTCAGTTTCTCGCTGAGAGATAATCCAGGTACGCCATTTCAACTCCTTGTTCTAACGAAATTTTTGGCTTCCAACCAAGTGCACGGATTCGGCTACTATCTAACAATTTCCTAGGGGTCCCATCTGGTTGAGATTGATCCCATTCAATTTTACCCCGAAAACCAACTACTTTCGCGACCAAATTAGCCAGTGAAGATATGGATCTTTCATCTCCAGATCCTATATTCAATAATGGAGGTTGGTCTTCCGAAAAGACGTTCGTATAATCCTTATTTGAGAGTGACAATAACAACACACACGCTCCTGCCAAATCGTCACTATGTAAAAATTCACGAAGTGGCGCCCCACTGCCCCAAAGAGTCACAGTTTTATCGTCTCGATATTTTGCTTCATGAAATTTCCGAATTAATGCTGGTAAAACATGAGAACTCTCCAGATCATAGTTATCATTTGGCCCATATAAATTAGTTGGCATAACTGAACAATAGTGTGTACCGTACTGTCGGTTGAACGACCAACACATCTCAACTCCTGCAATTTTGGCAATTGCGTAAGGCCTATTTGTCGATTCCAGAGGTCCCGTCAACAAACTACTTTCCGTAATTGGCTGACTAGCATTACGTGGATAAATACAGCTAGAACCGAGAAACAACAGCTTATTTACATTACAGGCGAAGGCTTCACTGATTACATTGGTTTGGATAGCCAAGTTCTCATAAATAAACTCCGCTGGGCTTTGATCGTTCGCCTGAATACCACCCACACGCGCTGCTGCCAAAACTACAGTATCAGGTGATTCTTTCTGAAAAAAGCGTCTAGTATCACCCTGGTTGGTTAGATCCAGCTCAGAATGATCTCGGAGAATCAAATTTGTTTGACTACCTTTAACTAACTCCCGCACTAACGATGAACCTACTAAGCCCCGATGTCCAGCAATATATGTCGTTGTTTGAATTGTCAATGTATTAGTCTTCATGGCGTTTGAATGTTTCATACCCATGCTTTTTAGACAATGCATCGAGTTCAGCCTGCTTGAGATCTGACAAAACCATTTCCTTTACTAGACTTGAAAACGATACTGTTGGCCTCCAACGTAAATCATCTCGCGCACGCCTTGCATCACCGAGTAGAGATTCAACTTCAGCTGGTCGACGATAGCGACTATCAATTTGTACGATACAGTTACCTTTGTGGTCATAACCTTTTTCGTCTAAGCCAGCGCCTCTCCACTCGATTGGCATCTCCAACACAAGACCACATTCTTGGACAAATTCTCGAACACTATGTTGTACTCCTGTTGCGATAACATAGTCTTTTGCTTTAGTTTGCTGAAGCATCAGCCACATCATTTGGACGTAATCCTTCGCATGGCCCCAATCTCGTCTCGCATCAAGGTTTCCTAACCATAAACAATCTTGAAGCCCTAGCTTAATCCGGGTTAGCGCGCGCGTAATTTTTCGACTTACAAACGTTTCGCCGCGAATCGGTGACTCGTGATTAAAGAGTATCCCGTTACAGGCAAACATGTTATACGCTTCCCTATAGTTAATAGTTATCCAATGGGCATATAGTTTGGCTACACCGTACGGACTACGTGGGTAAAAGGTCGTTGTTTCTGACTGTGGCACTTCAGACACTAACCCATATAGTTCTGATGTCGATGCTTGGTAAAATCGAGTTTTATCTTTTAGGCCCAACACGCGAACTGCCTCTAAAATGCGTAGTACTCCCAATGCATCTGCATTGGCTGTGTATTCAGGCTCTTCAAAACTCACCGCCACATGGCTTTGCGCTGCAAGATTGTATATCTCATCAGGCTCCACTAGCTGGACAATCCGAGTTAGACTCATTGAATCAGTCATGTCTCCATAATGCAGAAAGAACTGACGTTCAGACTTGTGTGGATCCTCATACAGGTGATCAATGCGGTCAGTATTGAAGAGAGAACTACGTCTTTTGATGCCATGGACGCTATACCCTTTCTCCAATAGAAATTCAGCCAAATAGGCGCCATCCTGGCCAGTAATTCCTGTTATTAATGCGGATTTCGACATTACTTTCTCATTTCTGTTGTGAATTTTGTCTAGACAACGCAAACCAATCTTGATGATCGCTAATCATAGTCTATCCATTAAAATAGGATGGAGCGGGTGATGGGAATCGAACCCACGTTATCAGCTTGGGAAGCTGAAGTTCTACCATTGAACTACACCCGCTCGTATAGATTGGGATCATTATCAGTCACCAACAAAATTGTAACAATACCCGAAATATCCTTCACTGTTATCAACAACATTCGAACCCCCAGATGACTGAGAAAGCTATTTCTAGAACACGGACGGTTCGCAGTTTTGTCTATCGCGAAGGTAGGATGACTCCGGGTCAGAAACAGGCATACTCTTCATTGAATGAGGTTTATAGTATAGATCTACTAAAACCAATCGATTGGCTCACTCTTTTCGGTACCAGTAAATCTATAACTTTAGAAATTGGATTTGGTGATGGACAGTCGCTGGTTGATCTCGCTCAGAAACACCCAGATCAAGGGTTCGTAGGAATTGAACCCCACCGACCTGGTATTGGTCAACTAATGTTGGCCTTGCAGAAAAACGGTATCTCTAATGTAAGGATAATTGAGGGAGATGCTGCTGACATCGTGCCTACGAGGATCCCCAAAGGGCTGATAGAATCAATTCTTGTTTTCTTTCCTGATCCATGGCCCAAAAAACGTCACCACAAACGTCGCCTACTGAGCTATCCGTTTATTAATATTTTGGCTGATCGACTAAAAGTGAATGGAGTACTCCATATAGCAACTGATTGGAATAACTACGCTCATGAAATCCTTGATGCAGTAAATTGTTGTCCCATTTTATCTAATACTTCTTCAATCGGAAAATTTTCTCAACGACCTAGTTCCCGAT
This sequence comes from uncultured Enterobacteriaceae bacterium, assembly GCA_964342175.1. GTDB lineage: Bacteria > Pseudomonadota > Gammaproteobacteria > UBA11873. The sequence goes on from CAYFFH010000128.1 coordinate 3,648, forward strand.
TGTTGACTAAATATGAACGTCGAGGCATATCCTTAGGCCACGACATATTTGACATTATTGCTTCGCGAACTTAATGACTCTTAAACATCCGGAGTGGTGGGACTCAAATTCCAACCAACCCTACAAACTACAGTCTATCGAAAAGCATAGGTTTGGACTTAACAACCTACGTGAGTACAGTTTAACCGCGCTTACTGCGCTCCTTCTTTCACCTTTTATCGCCTGGCGCTATGCCAAAATTAAACCAAAACCAATTACCCAAACTAAAGATTTCATGGGGTTAGGCGTATCTTTTGACTTTGGAGATATCGAAGAAATTGTCGATCTAGTCGAGGAGTTAGATGTTAAGCATTTGTTGATTCGGGTACCTTCTTGGCACATTAAGCATCTTGACACTTACATCAATTTTGCGGAAAGATTTCCACAACGAAAGCTATTGATCAATATTCTCCAATGCCGAGACACTGTAGAGAACCTACGCACTTGGTCCGAGGCAGTCAATTTGATCGTTGAATCTTTTCTACCACTGACCAAAGAATTTCAGCTTGGTAATGCGATTAATCGAAGTAAATGGGGTTGCCTAAACCTAGGTGACTATCTAAACCTATTAGATTCAACCAGGAAGATTCAGGATCGATTTCCACAAGCAACCTTCACGGGGTCATCGGTAATTGATTTTGAACCCGTTGCAACTCTACGTACTCTGATAAATTCACATCAATATCAACTGGATGCCTGCACCAGTGCACTTTATGTCAATCGTCGAGGTTCACCCTATTCACGCCAATTCGGTGTTTTTGACTTGAATAGAAAAATTCGACTCATAGCGTCATTAATCTCACTATCCAACCGTTGTCAAAATAGATTTTGGATTACAGAAATCAACTGGCCCCTGCTTAACACAACTCCCTATACACCAAATTCAGGGCATCCTCGATCAACTGTTGACGAGAAGACTCAAGCTAAGTTCTTAACTGACTACTATCAAATAGCACATGCTACAGGTTTTGTTGAACGAGTATACTGGTGGCAACTAATCAATCCTGGATATGGTCTAGTTGACCATCGTGGTGCAAATATCCGACGTATGCCCTCGTTTTATGCTTTTCGTAAATTGCTGTCTGAAGGAATCGAACCTCAACTATCACAATTTAGTTAAACGTTTAATTGATCGACTCCATCTTCATGGCCGACTAACAACACATCGGCACGACGTATTGCAAATAAGCCGTTGTCAACAACACCTGGAATTTGATTTAGGCTTGATTCTATTTTTGTAGGATCAGTTAAATCTAAGTTCCGGACGTCCAAAACAGCATTCCCGTTATCAGTCGTAAAACCTAACCGCAACTCTGGATAACCCCCAAAACTCACCAGCCGTCTCGCGACCAGGCTTTGGGCCATAGGTATAATTTCTACTGGAAGAGGAAACTTTCCTAGATAGCTGGACATTTTAGACTGATCAACGATACAGACAAATTTACGACTCGCACTTGCCACAATTTTCTCCTGAGTCAAAGCACCGCCGCCTCCTTTGATTAGGTGTAAGTGTTTGGTTGCCTCGTCAGCACCGTCAACGTACAGAGAAAGTTCTCCTGTCTGATTTAGGTCAATTAGTGGCAACCCAATACTCTGCAGTCGCTTAGCAGAGGCATGTGAACTGGCCACCACACCTTCTATTTTAGATTTAACTTTTGACAGTAAATCAATGAAGTAGTTAGTGGTCGAACCCGTACCAATTCCAACTATTTCCCCAAACTCGATGTAATCGAGAGCAGCTTCGGCGACGGCTTTTTTTTGCTTTTCTTGATTCATTGTTATGACCTTAAATCCAGTTCTAGTGCCAACGGTTGGACTAGCTGGCGCATAGTCAATCAATTTAGAATAACCCAGTCTACAAAGAATGAGTAGTATTTCTCAAAACAGCCACCGGTACCAACTCATTACTAACAATACTATGGAAGAATTCACAGGGCTCTTCACCCTTCCCGGGGAGGGATTCGTCGTTCAGCTGCGAAACGATACAACTACAATGCTTTACGATCGACAAGGACTACAATACCTCATCCTCAATCGGAAACACTTAGGCCTAGATGCTACTGCAGCTGAACAAGCTCTAGCACAAATTAATTCCGTTCAAAACGGCACGGAGCTCGATTTTTACTACCGTTCCCCTGACTAGACCCTAACCACCGAGTGTACAAATATTAAGCATACTACAATCAAATTGACCTAGGTGCCTTACTTTACGTCATAATATTCAAGATACCAGTCAACAAATTTCTGTATACCTTGTTCGATGCTTGTTTGTGGACGGTAACCAAACTCCTTCTCTAAGGCAGTCACATCCGCCTCGGTAACTGGCACATCACCGTCCTGCATCGGAAGTAGATCTAGTTTTGCTTTTCTTCCCAGAGCAGTCTCCAATGCCCGTATATAGTCGAGCAGCTGCACTTTCCGACTACTACCAATATTAAAAATACGCCATAAAGGACAACTATTAGTATCTTGACTCTCTACTCTAGGACCTAGACTAGGCGGCTTATCGATAATACGAATCATTGCTTCGACAATATCATCAATGAAAGTAAAGTCGCGTACCATATTTCCGTAGTTGTATACGGGAATAGTATCGTCGTCTAACATTCCTTTGGTAAATTTACACAGTGCCATGTCAGGTCGGCCCCAAGGGCCATACACTGTAAAGAAACGTAGTCCGGTAACAGGTATCTGATACAGATTGGCATAGGCATGCGCCATAAGCTCATTAGCTTTTTTGGTCGCTCCATAAAGAGAAATCGGGTGATCAGTTATATGTCTCTCGGAGAATGGGATCACAGTATTCGCACCGTATACAGAACTGGACGATGCATAAACAAGATGGTCAACACTACAAATACGACAGCCTTCAAGAATATTAGCGAACCCAACAAGGTTAGCGTCTACGTAAGCGGCTGGATTGTCTATTGAATACCGAACACCTGCCTGTGCCGCTAGATTCACTACAGTGTTAAATCTCTGACTGGTAATGGTCGAGAATATAGCTTCGCGGTCTGCAATATCTGTGTTGGAAAATATAAAGTTTTCGTGGTGATGTAGGAATTTCAGCCTGGCCTGCTTGAGGTCCACATCATAGTAGTCGTTTAAATTATCAATACCAGTGACTGTATCACCCCGCTCTAACAATCGCTTAGAAAGTGAAGCTCCAATAAATCCAGCAGCGCCTGTCACCAATACATTCAAATCTATAGACTCCAATAAGTCAGATCATCAACCGAAGAAATTTGGAGACGAAACATTGCGTTGATGTCTATCAACAATCCTGGTTGCGCAATATAATTTTGAATCCAACCGATCCCGCCAGAAACAAACTCTTTGTGCGGTACAGCAAGAATCCCAACTGCTTCAGGATTCAATTCATCTATCGAAGTCAGTGACAGACCTGACTCTGTAGCCACTTCCTCAGGATCGGCTAATGGATCTACCACCGTGACACTAATACCATATCGTTGTAGTTCTTTTACTAACACTACTACCTGTGAATTTCGAATGTCCGTACAGTTTTCTTTGAATGTCAAGCCAAAAACGTTTATTGCAGATTCTGCGATACTTAGACCTTGCTGCCCCATTAATTGCACGGTTTTAGATGCAACAAATTGAGCCATCGAATCATTTATTCGTCGTCCGGATAGAATAACCTCAGGGTGGTAGTCGACCATTTGGGATTTGTAAGTCAGGTAGTACGGATCGACCCCAATACAATGACCACCAACTAATCCTGGCTTAAAGGGAAGAAAATTCCACTTTGTAGATGCTGCATCTAGCACATCAGCCGTGTTGATTTTGAGCCTATCAAATATTATCGCTAGTTCATTAACCAGTGCGATATTCAGATCACGCTGTGTATTTTCTATAACCTTTGCAGCTTCTGCGACGCGAATACTAGAGGCACGATAGACTCCGCTGTCCACTACGCTACCGTAAATATCTTCAAGAAGATCTAAAGTCTCCACATTATCAGCGGCTATAACTTTCGTGATAGTACTTAACGTATGATCTGGATCTCCAGGGTTAATCCGTTCTGGTGAATACCCAACATGAAAATCCTCTCGCCATTTAAGGCCAGATGCTTCTTCAAGCACTGGAACACATATTTCTTCAGTAACTCCTGGGTAAACTGTCGACTCATAAATAACAACACAATTAATTTTCAGTGATTCACCAACAATTCGACTGGCATTTATTAACGACGTAAGGTCTGGATTTTTTGCTTCGTCTATAGGAGTTGGTACTGCTACAATGTATACATCAAGATCATTTAGATCGGTCGGGGAAGAAGTGAACTCTAAGTGTATTGCTTTTGCTAACTCTGCATCCGAGACCTCCCGAGTTGGATCACTTCCTGACCTGTAGAATTCCAGTTTTTTCTCGTTGAGGTCATATCCTACTGTCCGACTAACGCGACCCAACCTAGTTGCTAGCTGAATACCAACGTACCCTAGACCGACTATTCCGATCTTCATTTCAAATTATTTGGAAGAACACCCACTTTTGAATCCGTCGACCCACATTTCACTACTTCGGTCAAGGTTCGAATAATATTTGACTGGTCATCAGCTCGCAAATACGGATGCATTGGTAAACTTATTACCTGGCGAGCGGCACAGATACTATGGGGTAGGTCCTGTCC
>CAYFFH010000129.1:0-8248 GCA_964342175.1 uncultured Enterobacteriaceae bacterium
CAGGCATCAGGAGGGATCGGATCTTCAGTCCGGCGACGAATTTGCCGTATCGGCACCTCATAACTAATGTCTTCACTCAGCAAAGCAAGCCATTCCTCCATACAGTTGTCATCGAGCAAGGCCGCCTCGTCTACAAGAAATTGATAACATTCGAACCACAACGTCATCGCCGTTTCATTGTTCGTTGTCAACGTCGCACCCCCACGTACCTCGTCCATCAGGCCAATGTCCGCGGTGCTGGAATTAAATCCGGGTATGAATCTTCGCGAAGGTACCGCACCCATTGTCGGAATGTATAACGATAAGAATTCTCTTCGTAGCGATGCGAGGTCACCACCCCTGGACCAGGCCAGTCTTCCACCTGTTCCGCCGTACCAATACCAAATCCAGTTTGATAGTTAAGTTTCATTGAGCGCCCAATCACGCTGCTACTTGTGCGGTTGATGCCATGTCCGGCGAAACCATCGTCCTGATCGAACACACCGCCGCTACCGAACGTTTGGATTGCAATCAGATGTGATCGCTCGCGAAACTCGGCCGACGCCCTGGCAGGGATGAGATTCCAAATCCAGGCCTCCATACGGCCATTACCCCGCGGTAACCACATACGTATTTGAGCTAAGGGAGTGGCCGGGACCTTCGGATCAATCGTAATCGGAAAAACTAGATAAGAGAAGTTCGGAAACACGGTGCCGACCAGAACGCGACTACGTTTCATGAGATCAATTTGTAAGTCATCTAGATGGGCCGTGCTGTAGCTTCCAATTATCTCCTGCGGATATCCCCAACATGCGATCTCGTCAGACGGGGCAACCGAAATTGTTATGTTATGCCCGTGGCCAGTAATGATATGGTGGCCTAGAATATTCGCGGCAGGGGGTATCGCCAAGGCGCCAATCTCGAAAAGCGATCGGTGTAAGGTTATGAGGTGATAGTCATCGCCGAAACCATCAAAGCCGGCCTTCCAAGTTGTCGGCCAGGTCGATCGTTGAGGTGGGCCCGCGACCTCTAAATCATCAAAGAATCCAAAAAAGATGTCTAAGTAGTAGGTCGCGTCACCCATATAATCGGCTAGCGATGGTGCCTGTGGATCGAGGCACGCGAAATACAACCCACGGTATTGTTCCAATCTCGTTACCTCTAACAAACCCCATTCCCTTCGATCCATCCCCGAAAGTACATCCTCGTGCGCTGGTGCTGTAGTCAACTCCCCAGTATTCGTATAGGTCCAGCCATGATAGGGACATTGAAAAGACTTACTGTTACCGCGTTCGACCGTACACACCTGGTTACCGCGGTGGCGACACGCATTAAAGAAAAGACGAACCTTACCGTCGCTACTTCGAATAAAAATAAATGAATCTTCGCCGATATAACGAGTAACGTGGTCACCCAACTCTGGTATCTCTGATCCATGACCAATAAAACTCCAAACTCTTGGAAACAATCGTTCGCGTTCCAAAGCATAGATTTCAGGGTCGTCACCGAACACCCAGGCCGGTACAAGGCCGTTGTCTATATCAGCTTCGACAGCACCGAGTCGCCGATCGAGTTCCTTGGAAACACATCGAGTGCGTAAAATACTTAGCTCTGCCATAGTCGACCTCGCTAGATAGTAACTATTCTTCGAACAGAATTGCTGCGCGGGTAAATTGGTGCGATTCGAGATCCGCAAACGCTTGATTAATACCCTCGAGCGGATAAAAGCGATCAGTAATACGATCAAACGGTAGTTCGTTCATCATCATTAGGTCAATGAAGCGTGGAATATCACGGCGCGGCACAATCGAGCCTCCGTTCGTACCGGTAATTATCTTCTCGTTAATCAATCCGCGCAACGGCACGTTGTACTCAATATCATCGCGCATGATGCCGATAGCACACACCGTGCCGCCATTGCGGGTGGCAGCGATTCCCATTTCCATTGTGGAGGGCGCTCCGACCGCATCATAAAAATAATCGACTCCAGCACCGTTAGGGGTCAAACTTAGAATGTCTTCAACAACATTGGGCGTGGGAACAATTACGTCGGTCGCGGCACCCAGACTTAGCGCATTGTCTAGTTTTGACGGAATGTTATCGAGCGCGATGACTCGCTTAGCTCTTAACGCTCTTGCCCCCAGCATGCTTGCGATGCCGACACCGCCGGCCCCCAGCACTGCAACTATCGCACCGGGTTCAACTGGGGCACGGATCATTGAGGCACCAAGGCCTGTCGAGATGCCGCAAGACAGGCCTGCAATCTTGCGCAGTTCTACATCGCTACGCACCTTGATTGCTCCGGATACCGGGATGACCGCATATTCAGCAAACGAGGATTGACAAAAGAAACTATTAATCTCAGCGCCATTGCGTTTGAGTCTGGCAGTACCATCCGGCATCACTCCAGAGAAGGCAACCTCAAACCATCTCTCGCACACAGATAGGGCACCCCGATCACATTGAGGACAGGAATTGCACGGCATAATGATTGAGCAAAGAACAGGCTCGCCTCGGTTGAATTCTGTAACACCCGGGCCAACTTTATCGACGTAGCCACAACCTTCGTGTCCCAATACCATGGGCATCGGTACATCAAAATTCCCACGCATCACCGACAGATCCGTGTGGCAAATCCCAGCCGCAACGATACGCACCCGCAGTTCCTGTGGGCCCGGTTCCGGCAGATCGATTTCTTGGATCTCAAGCGTATCGATCGCTGTACAGACTGCCGCTTTCATCCGATGTTTTTCCACCAGACTAAACTCTCCAGCAGTATTATGCCGATAGTTTGCTTGTATGCATATGTGCAATTAGTATGTGTTGTAGTAGCCAATAACGAAGCGTTTTAGATGAAGAATATTGTCGCTGCGGCATTGCGTTGGTTTCTGGCTCATAAGCGGCAATCAGCACAGTGAAGCTTGATACTAGGATCGCGATCATTGGCGCAGGTCTAGGCGGATTAGTCGCCGGCGCGCTGCTACAGCAGCGTGGGCACCGGGTCCGCATATTTGAGCAGGCACCAAGATTCGAGCGCCTTGGTGCTGGCATCAACCTAAGCCCAAACGTTATGAAAATCCTGCGTGAAATCGGCGTCGAGGATCGACTGTTAGAAATTGGAATAGAGCCTCTCTCTTGGGTCAGTCGTGATATCACCTCCGGCGAGATTTTATTTGAATATAGAATGCGAGACCTGGTGGAAAGAAAATTCGGCGCGCCATACATCACAATCCATCGTGGCGATTTTCACGCCGTATTAACAGAGGCCGTGGCTCCAGGGACAATTGAATTTGGTAAGCGCCTGAACAATTTCGAGCAACAAGCTGACAGTATCCGCCTCAACTTCGAAGGCCATCCGAGTGTTGAAGTTGATTTCATGATCGGAGCGGACGGTATTAATTCGATGGTGCGAGAAACCTTGCTCGGTCCTGAATTACCAATTTACACAGGCTACGTTGCGCATCGGTCTATCTTTCCTACGCGCTATCTAGATGGCATGGAGGTGGATGATTTCTCTAAATGGTGGTCGGATGAAGCTCACGGAGATCGTCACATAGTCGTCTACTTACTAGATAAAACGGCTGAAGAGATCTATTTCGTTACAGGAGTACCGCAGGCCAATTGGACTCATGGTTTGTCGTTCATCGATACGAATATGGAAGAGCTTCGGGGTCATTTTTCTGGTTTTCACGATAACGTAATACGCCTGGTGGCCGCGTGCCCAACAGCAACGACATGGCCTATTTTCGAACGTGAACCACTCGCGCTTTGGAGTCGTGGGAAAGTTGTGTTGCTCGGTGATGCTTGCCATCCGATGAAACCACACATGGCGCAAGGGGCCGCAATCGCCATTGAAGATGCGGCGATTTTGGTTCGCTGTCTGGAACATTGTGCCGATGATCTGCTAGCCGCATTAGCCCTGTATGAAAATAGCCGTAAAGCCCGCGCATCGCATGTTCAGAAGCACTCGCGCGCAAATAAATGGTTACGGGCACCAATGGATCCGAGCTGGGTGTTCGGTTACGACGCATTAACACAAGAACTGGGAGTGCCGGGCGGAACACCATGAAGCGTCGACGGTTCACCAGCTAGGAATGCGCACCGAAAATACTTAGAACAGTCAGGGGTAAAGACATGTCTAAATCTGATGTCGCAGAAATTACACCAACGCTCATTGGCCAATCTATTTTGCGTAAAGAAGATGCAAGCTTGCTCACGGGCCGTGGCGAATATGTTGCCGATATTATTTTGCCTGACATGCTCCACGTGGCTTTCGTGCGCTCACCCTACGCACACGCAAAGATCACTGGTATAAACCTAAGCGTTGCCGCTGCAATCCCAGGGGTGGAACTTTCGTGGAGCGGGATAGACGTCAAACCCTTATGTGAGGGATTGTTAGGAACACTTGATCTCGATAATTTCATCTCAACCTTGCAACCGTTGATTGCCGTTGACGAGGTTCGCTTCGTTGGTGAAATTGTAGCTGTCATAGTAGCGACTAGTCGCCGCATCGCTGAAGACGCTGCTAACTTCGTCCATATCGACTATGACGAATTACCAGTTGTCGCGAACATCAGTGAAGCACGCGAAGCAGAAAACCTCGCAAACGACCAGGTGCCTGGTAACCTCATTCACACGGCTACTCGAGTTGACGACAACCTGGATGAGGTACTTGCCGGCGCCAGCGTGATCGAACACGGTGTATTCCACAACAATCGGATCAGTGCCGCGCCCATGGAAACTCGCGGTTGTGTCGCGCGGTACGAATGGACCAGTGGTCTGCTAACGTTCTGGTCATCGACACAAATGCCGGGACTGTTCCGAACGCTCATCGCAACGACATTAGAGATACTTGAACACACGATAGAGATACGCAACCCACAGGTCGGAGGCGGCTTTGGACAAAAAGCACACCTGTTTCCAGAGGAGCTAATCGCTTGCATCTTATCACGTGAAATCTGCAAACCGGTTTCATGGATAGAGGATCGTCAAGAACATTTGCTTGCGGCAACCCATGCCAAAGATCAGACCAATGATATGACGCTAGCCTTTAACACCGATGGCGAGATATTGGCAATAAGAAATTTCTCCACAACTGATAGCGGCGCCTACAATAATTTACCTTGGAGCGCGGCAATTGAATCGACCGTGGGGACAGCAAGTATCACCGGCGCATATAAGATCCCGCTCGCCTACGCGGAGTGCACTGAACTCGCTACTAACAAATGTCCAATTGGAGCCTACCGTGGCGTTGGTTGGACTGCGGGACAAATCGCACGCGAAACCCTACTCGATCGGGCAGCACGCAAACTCAAACTATCACCATTCGAAATTCGGCGACGTAACGTCATCGGCGAAACGGATTTCCCATATATGAATGCCACGAAACTACTGGTCCGCGAAGGTACATTTTTCGCAACGGTTAACGTGCTCGAACGTATGGTGGGCTACGGCGCGTTTCGAAAACGTCAAGCAAAAGCGAGAGAAGACGGTAAATACCTGGGACTCGGAGTAAGCGTATTTAACGAACTATCAGGGATCGGAACGCGGGCTCTGCATTACATAGACCTACCAACAGCGACGCATGACACTACAACGGTACGAATCGATCCTACCGGTACGGTGACGGTCACGACATCACTAACCTCACAGGGTCAGGGACACGCGACGACGTTCGCGCAGGTAGCTGCCGACGCGTTTGGAATCTCTGTGGATAAGGTCGTAGTCCGCGCAGACAGTACCGCGAACGCGTGGGGCATGGGGGCATGGGCTAGTCGCGCCGCAGTTATCGGAGCTGGCTCCATCGGTCGTGCAGCGGATATTGTGAGGACAAAGATCAAACAGGTCGCCGGACATATGCTCGAGGTCTCTCCCGAGGACATCATGTTCGAAAACGATCAAGTATACGTTGCTGGTGTTCCAACCAAAACTATACCTTTCGCCGATGTCGCGAGCGCGATCTATTTTGCTGAATCCGCCCACCCGCCAAACTTTGATCCTACCCTAGAGGCAACGGCAGCTTTTGATCCAGCGGAAATTGTACTCGCTAATGGCGGACATGCGGCAATAGTCGAAGTTGATATCGAAACAGGGATAGTCCGCGTCGAAAAGGTTTTTGCGGTCGAGGATTGTGGACAGATGATCAACCCGATGGTAGTTGAGGGGCAGATACGAGGTGGTGTAGGCCAAGCTATCGGCTCGTGTTTGCTTGAAGAAATTGTTCATGACGAGCACGCACAAATTATGAGCACCACCTACATGGATTACCTACTGCCAACTGCTATGGACATCCCCGACATCGAGATTGAACATTTAAGGACCCCCTCAGACCTCGTGCCGGGAGGAATCAAGGGGATGGGTGAATCGGCAATGATTTCGGCACCAGCAGCGGTCGTCGGGGCGGTCAATGATGCTTTGGCTTGCTTCGGAATATGCATTGAGAATTTTCCAATCTCGCCAGAACGAGTCTTCTCAGCGCTTGCCGCCGCTGAGGCATAGGCACTTATTCCGATAGTGGTGCGACTTCACAAAGATAAGATCGATGCGGCACGCAACCGCCTATCGGATCGGACTCGATATTACCGATCACGCGATTAAGATTCGCGCCACTATCATTTTCGGCATCGTACCCCGGTAGCGATAGGCCATCGCATGCTTGCCACCAGCCGACCGTTCCCCGCACAACCCGCGGGTCAACAGCCCTTGAGAAACGGGCCCGCATTCTCGCAGCACCATGGGGAGTCGTGAGTTCAATCCAATCCCCGTCGCTAATCCCACGACTCGCGGCCGTTTCCGGATGAATATCGATCCGCGGTTCACGCTCTTGGCGGCGCAATTTAGGTACATGTCGATATTGACTATGGATGTAACGTGGCGATTTTGTGTCGGTCAACACCAGCGGAAAATCTCGTGCGAGTTCAGGTCTCGAAATAGGACTGATGGCAGGTTCAACATATTCCGGTAAAGGTGCGTATCCGTGTGCGAGAAACGTCTCCGAATACAATTCAACGCGACGGCTTGGGGTTGCGAAACCCCTCGACGAGCTATCCGATGTATCCGAGTACTTTTTGTACCGCGTCTCAGCGGACACCTCTATACCGCGCGGTGCACTCCGCAGATCGTCAAGTTTAAGGCCACTCGGCTCAAGTATCGCGCGATACCCAGCATCGATATCTCCGTTCCAAAAGCTCTGGTCGAGACCTAATCGTTTAGCTAATTCAAACGCAATCCACGAATCGGACTTCGATTCGCCTAGGGGTTGAATGACTTGCGGCCTTAGTTGGACATAGTTCGACGCAGATTGATCGACCATAAAATTCGTCCGCAAACCCTCGCGTTCCCATGGTGTATTTACAGGAAGGAAAATATCGGCGTGCGAAGCGGTCGGGGTCATGAATAGATCGGCATGGACCATGAACCCCAGTGCATCTAGGGCTTGCGCGCCACGCTCTCCATCGGCATGTGAAACCAAAATATTCATTCCAAAGCTTACCAGAGCGTCGACCCCATAAGGCTCACGGTCAAGTATGGCTTGATATAACGCATCCGAGGTGATCCAACCAAATATCGATTCAGGGCCTAATGAACGCTTCTCACGGCCAAGGGACTTATCGAGCATTCCAGCGGGCATAAGTTCACCGCCGAAAATCGAATCCGTCGGGACGTTTTCATAAATAACGTTACCTCCGGGCGCATCGAAGCATCCAGTTAGAGCATATAAACAGCAGATAGCTCGGTTAGTTTGAGATGTATTCGAATGCATCTCGAGTCCGGCCCAGGCGTAACACGAGACCGCCTTACTTGAACCGATGAGGCGCGCCGTTGCACGTATTTGATCAGCAGAAATCCAAGTGATCTCTGCCGTACGTTCTGGAGAATATCGATTACACAGATCTCGGTAGTGTTCGAACGCCGGCCGACAAATCTTTGTGCCATAGATGGTTTCGATCTCGCGCGCACCGACCAACGCAGCTACTGTATCTATTTTTGAATCGGCATAGGTTCCTATTTGCGTGTCGTAGTACGCCAACTGCGCTTGGGATTCGTCCCAAACAACCCGAAGTTTAGGATCTCCGTTTTGTTCCATGTCCGCGCCAGTTATAAATTGTCCGTTATCGTCACGCACAAAAAATGGTCCATTGGTCCACTCACGAACAAAGTTGTGGTCAAAAAGGTCTTCCTCTATCATCACACTTGCAATCGACAGCGCCAGTGCACCATCAGTGCCAGGCCGTACCTGTAACCACTCGTCCGCCTTTGCCGCGGCGCC
>CAYFFH010000130.1:0-8188 GCA_964342175.1 uncultured Enterobacteriaceae bacterium
TCGTCCGGATCGTAGTCGAGTTCTTCTTTAGATTTGTCCGTTTCTAGATCCTCATCAGCCGCCCCTAGACCGACGGAGTCTGCCAGACGTTGAAAAAAACCTTTTCGTTTTTTGGGAGGGGCTCCACCCGGCACGATAACTGCTGTTTTCTCGGCCTCGGCGATACGCGCTGCTTCTTCGTCCTTTAGGTCTTCGCTGTCGTCGTCGCTGAACAACTTCGTATCACTGTCTGAGCTCTCTTCATTCTTATCCGTATTTTTAGATTTGTCATCGTCCGCGATTTTCGGCTCATCGTCGCCGGTGAATGGCATAGCGCCTTTTAGTTTATGGAGTACGCCAGTTTTAGGCAGATCCCCGGGGACCTCTACCGAAGTATCCTGATGGATGTCGATTTCTAAAGGACCAAGGGCCGGTACGATGCTGCCTTCAAGGTTGATAAGATTACCATCTTCGTTAAATACAGCAGTGATCAGCCGCCGCTCGTCGGCACTAGAGCCGCCTTTATGGAAGGTATAGATATAATCCCATCTGTTTGCGTGAAAGGTATCTCTGATGATCGGTGTACCCATGACGAAGCGAACTTTCCTTTTGTCCATACCGAGACGCAATTGAGCGACCATTTGTTGGGTCACCACGTTGCCTTGTTGGATATCAATTTTGTGTACAAACGGGATGCTGGGCTGTTTTATGTTCTGCAACGGGGAGTCTGAACAGGCATTTATGGCCAGGCAGAACGTTAAGGTCATTAGAGAATTCCTTACTAATTGCATGTAATTTTTAGTTTTCTCCAGGACGACCTTCCGGGCAATGGATTTAGTGTAAAATCGGCACATGGGTGAGTTCAGAGGTTTGTATCGGGCTAATAGATTATAGCCCATCAAGACTCTTTTCGACGAACTCACTAATACTAAGACAATAATGGGAAACTAATTTAAATTGAGTAGCTCTGACCTTAAAAAAGCGGGTTTAAAAGCGACGCTTCCGCGTCTTCGGATTCTTGAGGTCCTAGAGACTAGTGGCGAGCAACATCTTAGTGCGGAAGACGTCTACAAAACGTTAATCGATGCTGGCGAAGATGTAGGTTTAGCAACGATCTATCGCGTTTTGACGCAATTTGAAGCCGCCGGTATTGTGCAACGGCACAATTTTGATGGTGGCCACGCAGTATTCGAAATTGCCAGCGATCACCACCATGATCATATGGTGGTGATTGATACTGGTGAAATTATTGAATTTGTCGACGAGGCTATAGAGGAACGCCAGCGCGAAATCGTCCAGGAGCACGGTTTTCAAATGGAAGGCCACAGCTTGGTGCTTTACGTAAGGAAGAAATCGGTTTAAATCGCTCGGCCCCCATCACGAGGCTTCGGGGATCTACTGGGTCAGCAATTCTCTAGCATGTTCGCGCGCTTTATTGGTTATCCGTTGTCCCCCGAGCATCCGCGCAACCTCTTCGACGCGTTGACCCGGTTCGAGGTCGGTTATCGTAGTCTCCGTGATGCCGTCCGTAAAGGTCTTGCCTATTGAGAAGTGGTGATCGCCGGCCGAGGCCACCTGTGGTAAATGCGTAATGCAAAGGATTTGTCGCTTATTGGCCAAGTGTTGTAAATATTCGCTAACAACTTCCGCCGTTGCACCACTAACCCCTGTATCGACCTCATCGAAAACCAATACCGGTATCCCAGAGCTTCCAGTTGTAGCAACTTGTATCGCTAGGCTGATACGTGATAGTTCGCCGCCCGAGGCGACCTTTTTCAGAGGTTTTATCGGCAAGTCGGGGTTTGCGGTCACTAGAAATTCGATTTCGTCGTCGCCATATGGACTCGGTGTTCCTCCGATTGGTTCAACCGATACCGAGAAATTCCCATGTGGAATTCCGAGTTCACGTAGGTGTTTGGTGATTTCGTTATCCATCTTCTTAGCTGCCTGAAAGCGATGTTTGTGCAAGTCCTTAGCTGCCTCGGTGTAAGTGTTTAATGCGAGATCTAATTCAGAACTGAGTTTTCGTATTTTGCCTTCACGGTTATCAAGCGCATCCAGTTCTAAGCGGATCGCTTTAAGACGCTCTGGGATCTCTTTGGGTTCGCAGCGATGCTTGCGGGCGATGTCGTGTATTGCGCCAAGCTGTTTGTCTATTTCCTGCAGGCGTTTTGGATCCGTTTCTATGTTAGCGCGCAGTCGACTGAATTCATGTTCGGCTTCTTCGAGATTGATAGCGGCCTGGTCAAGCAGCTCAACGACACCAACGAGCCCGGCATCTATGACAATGAGATCTCGCAGGGTCCCCGCGGCTTTGATCGTGCCTTCCAGGGCACCGCCTTCAGTATTGAAGGCATACGTTTCCGCGCTGTCATAACCTTCGATTAGCCGGGCCGCATGGCCAACGTAACGATGCTCAACCTCAAGCTCCGCAAGGTTCTCCTCCGTGATTTTCAATGCTTCGATCTCTTTGGCTTGAAATTGGAGCAAGTCGATGTGTCTCGGAACATCCTCGCCTCCGTGGCTAAGTTCATCTAATTGTTGTCCGATATCGCGCCACTGGTGATAGGCTTGTTCGACTGCGTGAAGATATGAGTTACAGCTTCCAAACTCGTCCAATAGGCTGCGTTGGATCGACCCGCGTAGCAAACTTTGGTGCGCGTGTTGTCCGTGAATGTCAACAAGGAATTCACCGATTTGTTTGAGTAGCTGCACCGGAATTGGAGAGGCGTTGCAAAATGCCCGCGAACGTCCATCGGGGCTCATGACACGCCTCAAAAGACATTCGTCGCTGTCTTCAAGATCGTTGTTGCGCAAAAAAGCCTTCAAATCAATATTGCTTGCTATATCGAAGGTCGCTGACACTGAGGCACGGTCGGCAGAGGTGCGCACCATCGAGGAATCTGCGCGATCGCCCAAGGCCAGTCCCAGGGCCTCGATCAAGATCGATTTTCCGGCGCCCGTTTCACCTGTCAGGATTGTCAAACCATTTTCGAATTCAACGTCCAAATGACGCACAATAGCAAGTTGTTGAATCGTCAGGGCCTTCAACACGGTGCCCGCCCCCAGTGCAATTTAGCCCTAAGGTTGGCGAAGTGATCGTGTCCGGCGGGGTGGATAAGGTGCACTGTTTGTTGATGGCGTGTGATCTTAATGTTGTCGCCGGGTTTAATTTTTTCCATTGGTTTTCCATCGCAGGTAACGCGGGTGTCTGGGGCGTATTCGGTTGCGATAGACACCTCAATTATGGCCGTGTCGGACAAGACGATCGGTCGATTGGTTAGCGAGTGCGGGCAGATCGGTACCAACGCTAGAGTGCCCAATTGTGGGTGTAGGATCGGCCCACCTCCAGACAGTGAGTAGGCAGTTGATCCGGTTGGGGTTGAAACGATCATGCCATCGGAGCGCTGAGACAAAACGAAATGCCCGTCGACATAAGTCTCGAAAGCGATCAACCGCGCAGTATTCCATTTCTGGATTACGACGTCGTTTAACCCATGATCGCATCCAACGACAGTGCCATCTCGAATTATCTCGGCGCGTAAAACGCAGCGTTCTTCGCTAGTGTAATTGCCATCAATTATCGGGCCGAGTGCCTGCGGTACTTGCTCGGGGCTAATATCCGTCAAAAACCCCAGATGACCAAGATTGATTCCTAGAACCGACGTGTTTGCAGGAAATGATAGTTTGGCAGCGCGTAGCAGGGTACCGTCGCCACCGATGGCAATAATAAGGTCACGTTGACTAGCCACGTCGGTATCCGGGGCAGTTCGGATCGCCGAGTCGTCGACAACCGCCGCGCAATTCCGATCGATAACGATGTCGCAATCGCGGCTCCGGAGCACTGCTAGCGTGGCAGTCAATGTCTCGCGTACGGAGTCATCTGAATTTTTGGCAAAGAGACCGATTCGTTGAAACATTGGCTAAACTCATTTTACTGCCGCTGTAGAACCCCAAGGTAGCATTTTGCGAAATCGCCACGCAATAAAAATTCGATATTTTTGGATACCAGAGCTTTGCAATGTCGCAGGAGGATGCTAAATTTCAGGCGCCTTCTGCGCATATGAGTTAGTTTCAAGCTTATGGTTGATCTGGGTCAGGAAATGGAACTAAGTGAGCGAGCTCAACACTTGTTTAAGTGCTTGATTGAGCGGTATATCTCAGACGGTCAACCGGTTGGGTCGCGCACTTTAGCACGTGACGCTAAATTAGAACTAAGCCCTGCTACGATTCGTAACGTGATGGCGGATCTAGAAGATTGCGGGCTAATCAGCTCACCCCACACTTCAGCAGGCCGCATTCCTACGGTTAAGGGTTACCGCATGTTTGTCGATTGTATGGTGACCTTTAAGAGCCCCGCCCCCAACGAGATCCTACGTCTCAACGATGAAGTTCGGTCTGAGGCCGATGTGCGCGTACTAATGGAGAAGACGTCCTCGTTGTTGTCGGACGTTACGAAACTTGCTGGCCTCGTCATGATGCCGAAAATCGAGTCCCATGCGTTGCGGCAAGTAGAGTTCCTGCCCTTAAACGATAATCGTGTGTTAGTTATCCTCGTAGTGAATGATCATGAAGTGCAAAACCGAGTGATTCAAACGGCGCGGACCTATAGCCCATCAGAACTGACCCAAGCGGCAAATTATCTCAATTCGGCGTTTGCAGGAAAAAATATTAATGCCGTAAAAAAAGACCTTTTGCGAGAAATGCGTGCGACCCACCAAGAAATGAACAGTATGATGCAGGCTGTGGTAGAGATGACTCAGAAGGTTTTTGTCGAAAGTGAGGCTGCTAACGATTTTGTGGTCGCCGGGCAGACCAATCTCATGGATGTCAATGAGCTCTCAAATATTGAGAAGTTGCGTGGTTTATTCGATGCTTTTAACCAGAAGCGCGATATTTTGCACCTGTTAGATCAGGCTTTAACCGCAACTGGGGTTCAGATTTTTATCGGGGAGGAGTCTGGCTATGCGGCATTAGATGATTGCAGCATAGTTACCTCGCCCTATGGCGGTGATGGTGAAACCGTCGGGGTATTGGCGGTTATCGGACCGACACGGATGGCTTATGAGAGGGTTATCCCGATCGTCGATATTACGGCGAAAATGTTGGGGACAGCCTTGAATTCTATGCACTAAGCCCCATTTCCCTTCGAGCAGGGCTGAATACCTTAAAAAACATTTATCTAGGCGATGCAGCAGCTCCGTCAGAGGGCATTGTCGACTCCCATTTGAGGAACCAAGTGTGACTGAAAACGAAAATAATGACACGGAATCCGAAGAGCCGCTCTCGGAAGATGAGGTTCCGGTGGATACTGAATTGGTTGAGGACGAAGGTGAACCCTCCGAGCTTGATGCGCTAAGGGCCGAACTTGAAGTGGCTGTTAATGACTTGAATACAGCTCGTGAAGATATGCTCCGCGCGCGGGCTGAGGCCGACAATGTACGCAAACGCGCGGAGCGCGATGTCGAGGCGGCCCATAAATATGGACTGGAGCGCTTTATTGGCCAGCTATTGCCTGTGAAAGACAGCATGGACCTCGGTTTTGATGCGCTCGATGGGGCGACGGATATCGACGCTATTGGGAAAGGCATGGAGTTGACTCGAAAAATGTTTGTCGACGCACTTGAGAAAAACGGGGTGATGACAGTGGACCCCCTCGGTGAGGCGTTTGACCCGGAGTTTCATCAAGCAATGACGATGCAAGCATCAATCGAATCCGAACCTGGAACAATCCTTGCGGTGATGCAAAAGGGCTATGTTCTGAACGAGCGGTTACTCCGTGCCGCTATGGTAGTCGTCGCAAAGGAGATGGATGAAGATGAAACCGAATAAAATTCGGTTGATATTTTAGCAACAAGGACTTGAAAAATTGGCCGTGGCACCCCAATTACAAGTCAACGATAAATTAGAACATTAATGTTCGGGCAATTAGGTCATTAGAGAGACTAACGATGAGTAAAATTATAGGAATCGATCTCGGAACGACTAACTCATGTGTAGCTGTTCTCGAAGGCGGTAAACCACGTGTGATAGAGAACGCCGAAGGTTCGCGAACCACGCCGTCACTTGTAGCATTCACCAGCGATGATGAGGTGCTGGTCGGTCAATCGGCCAAACGCCAAGCGGTGACCAATCCCGCGAACACCTTATTTGCGGTCAAGCGATTGATCGGGAGGCGTTATGATGACGATGTGGTGAGACGCGATCGTGAGATGGTTCCATACAAGCTTATCGCGGCGGATAACGGTGATGCATGGGTTGAGGTTAACGACCAGAAGATGGCGCCACCGGAGGTTTCTGCGCGTGTGCTGATGAAGATGAAAAAGACGGCCGAAGATTATCTCGGCGAGGACGTTACCGATGCGGTCATCACCGTGCCAGCCTACTTCAACGATTCCCAGCGCCAAGCAACTAAGGATGCCGGGTTAATTGCGGGTCTCGATGTAAAACGTATTATCAATGAGCCGACTGCGGCGGCGCTCGCCTATGGTATGGATAAGAAAGAGGGTGACGCCAAGATCGCCGTCTACGACTTGGGTGGCGGGACTTTTGATGTGTCGATCATAGAGATCGCCGAGATTGATGGTGAACACCAATTCGAAGTCCTATCGACTAATGGCGATACGTTTCTCGGCGGTGAGGACTTCGATCTGCGCTTGATCAACTTCTTGGCCGATGAATTCAAAAAGGAACAGGGTATAGACTTGCATAGCGATCCACTCGCCTTGCAGCGGCTCAAGGAAGGCGCGGAGAAAGCAAAGATCGAGCTGTCGTCGAGCCAACAGACTGATGTTAATTTGCCTTACATTACCGCCGATGCGTCAGGGCCGAAGCACTTAAACGTGAAAATTTCGCGCTCTAAATTGGAAGCACTCGTCGAAGATCTCGTAGACCGTACGATAGAGCCTTGCCGGGTCGCTCTCGCCGATGCTGGCCTAAAAGCCTCTGAAATTGACGATGTGATCCTGGTCGGCGGTCAAACGCGGATGCCGAAGGTGCAGGAAGTCGTCGAGAAATTTTTCGGTAGAGAGCCGCGACGTGATGTGAACCCTGATGAGGCGGTTGCCGTTGGTGCTGCGATCCAGGCCGGAGTGCTTGGTGGTGACGTCAAAGACGTGTTGTTACTTGATGTGACACCATTGTCGCTTGGTATTGAAACGCTCGGCGGCGTGATGACTAAACTCATAGATAAAAACACAACTATCCCGACGAAAGCGAACCAGGTGTTTTCGACTGCGGACGATAACCAAACCGCAGTGACCGTGCATGTGCTACAAGGTGAGCGTGAACAAGCGAGTGCGAATAAGTCGCTGGGTCGTTTCGACTTAGCCGATATTCCACCGGCGCCGCGGGGTGTGCCGCAAGTCGAGGTCACCTTTGACATTGACGCTAACGGTATTCTTAATGTGTCGGCGCAGGATAAGGCGACAGGCAAAGAGCAGTCGATCATTATCAAGGCTTCGAGTGGTCTATCTGATGAGGAAATCGATCAGATGGTCAAAGATGCCGAAGCACATGCCGAGGAAGATAAGAAGTTCCACGAACAGGTAAACGCGCGCAATCAGGCCGACGGTTTGATCCACGCGACTCAAAAATCGATCGAGGAGCTCGGTGACAAGATCTCAGAAGAAGAGCGATCGAACGCTGAATCGGCTATCGAGGAATTAAAACAAGCGCTCGATGGTGACGACGTCGAAGATATAACTGCGAAAACGCAGAAACTTGGTGAGGTGTCCGGTCAGATCGCGCAACGTGCGTATGAGGAAGCACAAAAAGAAGGTGAAGCAGCTGCTACGGGGGGACCGCAGCCCGAAAATGAGTCTGCGACAACTGAAGGAGAGAGCGTGGTCGACGCAGATTTTGAGGAAGTGAAAGAGGATGAAAAGTAACATTTTCAATTAATGTGTTACTAGCGGAGTTTGCCGCGACACTTAACAGCCCGAGCATGGCTTGTCCCTGATCGGGCTGAACTATTAATGGGGTTAGAGAAAAAAAGCCTATGGCGAAGCGCGATTACTACGAGGTACTTGGGGTTGCTCGAGACGCTGGTGAGGCCGATCTCAAGAAGTCTTATCGACGCCTGGCTATGAAGCATCACCCCGATCGCAATGAGGGGGATGAGACTGCAGAAACGAAATTCAAAGAAGCCAAGGAAGCCTTTGAAATACTGAACGATCCGCGAATGCGAGCGGCCTACGACCAGTTTGGC
>CAYFFH010000131.1:0-8187 GCA_964342175.1 uncultured Enterobacteriaceae bacterium
GTGCACTGTAATGGGCGGCGATTTTGCGCATCGCTGGGGACAAACGAAAGACCACATTCTAGCAATGAAAGCACTTTGGAGTGGTGAATATGTCGAATACCACGGTAAATATATCGACTTCCCGCCGGTTGTGTGCCAGCCCCGTCCGACTCGTCAACCGCATCCGCCAATTTATTTGGGGAGTATTGGTTCTCCGCGAGTGTTCAAACGGGTTGCGGAGTGGGGCGACGGCTGGCTACCGTTTAGTGTCGATCCTCAAGAGATTGCTGACGGTAAGGCGGAGATCGTAAAATATGCTGAGGGATTCGGGCGTAGCTCCGAGTCTTTTGATATCACTCTATTCGCGCCGGAGGGTTTTTTTCGAAAACCAAAGGAGTTGGCAGATATTGCCAAAGCGGGCGCTAATAACGTCGTGCTCTGGATTAAAGGGGATACGGAGAGCGAGGTTTTGGAAGATTTAGAACAGATAGCATCTGCCGTTTTCTAGCCAATCTGCGTGCTAGCGAGGTTAGTAAAGGGCGGTCGAAACAAAATGCCCTTAGGTAAGTCCATGGCATAAAAGATTGCAATGAAAATCGGTTAAAGTTTGCGCAGCGCTGGACGAGTGAAATAGATCGTTGGTGTGGATATTTTGGTGGCCTAGATAATTTTTTATAAGCATTACAGTGGACCTGTTTGGTTTTGCAGCGGCCGTCAGTCTGAATAGAAACGAGTAATACAATAAATTGCGGAGAAATATCATGGCTAAAGCGAAGGCACGACATATTCTGGTCGATACCAACGATAAGTGCGAAACACTGAAAAAAGAAATAATTGGGGGAAGTGATTTTGCTGACATCGCCCGCGAACATTCTACTTGTCCATCAGGTGCTCAAGGCGGTGATTTAGGCGAATTCGGTCCGGGGCAGATGGTCAAAGAATTTGATGAAGTGGTTTTTAGTGGGGAGTTAAACACGGTCCATGGTCCTGTTCAGACGCAATTTGGATACCATCTACTAGAAATAACTGAACGAACAGATTAGGCCTGTAGGAACCGATGGCGACGCCACGTGGTGGAGGAACTTAATGCACTTCTATTTTACTAGGATGTAGCTTTCGACATCTGACCTATTGGGACTTGAGATCTTGCCACCCAAGGTGCCAAGGCAAGAAGTGTACCGGCTATCGGTTTGAAGTTTCTTGATAGTGCGGGATTTCGATTTGGGATCTGCTTTAGTGTTTTTGGTCGGAGTCGAAGGAAGCTTCGATAATCTTCTTATGGAATCATGGGCGGTGCTAGATTAAGCATAATCTCCGTTAAACGAGTTTTTGTATCAGTCAATTCTTCGGAAAAGCGTGAAACTTGCTTTAATTATTTGTACCGTGGTGTTTATCGTTAGCATCATCGCGTTTGCCCTCTTGGCAATGCAGTCGCGTGTCGGTCGAGCGCCAGGCCTGGGCGGTATGAGTATAGAAGCCTGTGGACCCCAACCGAATTGCGTCTCAAGCTTTGCGTTATCTAGTAGCGCACATTATGTAGATGGCTTTACGGTAAGTGCAGACGGGCAGGACGAGGCTTGGAATGATTTAATTGTTGTGGTTAAGGGTGCCGGGGGCAACGTCGAGAAGAATGCTTATCCTTACCTGAGCGCAACGTTTAGTTCAAAAGTATTTGGTTTCGTCGATGATTTTGAATGTTTACTTGATATCGATGCTGGCGTGATCCACGTTCGCTCAGGGTCTCGGGTTGGGTATAGCGACGGGAATGTAAATCGGGCACGAGTAGAGCATATACGTGGAATGCTCAATAAACAGTGAGTGCATGCGTGTAGAAAACTGTAGGGAAGAATATTGAAAAGAGCAGTGATCACAATCTAATCGATCGGGATTGCAGAGAATATTATATACGGGTGTACTCTTTCTCGGAACATATCGGCTCTATGTTATAGGGAACTTATGCACGCACGACAATTTTGATTGTTCTGTCGTAGAAGTAAAGTGTTGGCGAATAAAATTATAACAAAAGGATCGATTATTCGGGGCTCTATCTCAGCGTTTAACGGCAAACGTATTGCGTTGTCCTTCGAGCGCAAACGGGATGGAGCAGTGAGACGTCGGACGGAGGACGGGGGGAAGAGCACTATACAGAATTGCACTAGATTAATTTGCAGATGTGGAGTTAGGATGAATCTGGGAGCAAGAGAGTACACTAGTTTCTTACGGTGTATGGATTACTCGCGGGTCGCGACTAGAGTTTTTAGGTAGGCGGATGCGAACAACGCAAGTTCTCGATCAGAAGGGTCAGCGCGCTGCCTTGCTCATGATACTTTTAAACGGGTTCTCAATGCCGTTGACGTTGTCGGCTGTGCATGTTGCGTTACCGTCTATTGCCGATGAATTGGCGATGGATGCCGTTCTACTGAGCTGGGTGCCGATGGCTTATTTGATGGCGAGCGCTGCACTTGTCTTATCATTTGGACGAGTAGCGGATATGTTTGGCCGCAAACGTCTCTACCTGATTGGCACTTTGGGCCTGATCCTTACGTCGATCTTGGCTACATGCGTTAACAGTGGTGAGATGATGATTGTCTGTCGACTGTTGCAAGGCGTGAGTGCCGCGATGGTGTATGGAACCCATATTGCAATTATCTCTTCGGCCTATCCGCCTGAGCAACGGGGTCGGATGATCGGACTTACCGTTTCCGTGATCTATATAGGTTTGACCTGTGGTCCCTTTTTAGGAGGTTGGTTGATAGGATTGTTTGGGTGGCGCGCAGCATTTTTGGTGCACTTGCCCACATCCATCGCGACGCTTGTCGTCGGAGTTTGCATGGTGAAGGCTGAATGGCGTGCGGAGCATATAACACGCTTCGACTACGTCGGATCATTACTCTATACGGTTGCTATCGTAGCTCTGATGGTTGGCATTTCCTCGTTGACAAATTTGTCTAGCGTAATGCTAATTGCTGTTGGCACCTTCGGATTCTGGCTTTTCTTTCACCATCAACATAATCGGCGTGATCCGTTATTTGATGTGAGCCTATTCTATACAAGTAGGGTATTTTCGAGTTCATGTTTAGCTGCAGTAATAATGTATACCGCAACCTTTTCCAATGTCGTGATGATTAGTTTGTACCTCCAATATTTGCAAGATATGACTCCAATCGCCGCCGGGATGGTATTAATGGCACAACCGGTTGTTATGGCATTTGTATCGCCATATGCTGGGAAATTGTCGGACCGAATCGAAGCGCGAGTTATAGCATCCATTGGAATGGGTATTACCGCGCTTGGCTTAGCGCTTCTCGCGACAATCAAATCGGCCACCCCGGTGCCTCTTATAGTCATATATTTAATGACAGTAGGGCTCGGATTTAGCTTATTTTCATCTCCGAATGCGAATGCAATCATGGGTTCGGTCGCAAGCCATCAATATGGCATCGCAGGCAGCTCGGTTGCGACAATGCGGGTTATCGGGCAGGTCAGCAGCATGGGTATTGTCGCTATGGTTTTTTCTTTAATTCTGGGACCAGTGCAAATTACGACGGAGGTATATCCGCAGCTTGAGCGTGCACTACGCTGGTGCTTCGGCATGTCGGCTTTGTTTTGTTTGCCCGGTATATATCTCTCAATAGCACCCGCTAGATCGCGGACGACTTGATTTAATAGAGGCGCCGATAATAAAAATTGTCGGGGCCGAGATGGAATATTTTGCGTCCGAAATATATGGACGTATCCAATAATCGCAAATTAGAGGACAAATTTATGACCAACGAAGAAAAAGTCCAATGGTTGTTTGACGTCGAAAACATCAAACAACTTAAACACCGATATTGTGCTTATTGTGACGACGGGTATGACGCGGATGGAATCACTAGTTTGTTCGTGGAGGAGGGAGTGTGGGACGGAGGCCTGTTTGGTCGTCACGAAGGACGTGCCGAGATTTATGCGTTTTTTTCTGGCGCCTCCAAACTAATCAGCTTTGCAAATCACTACGTATGCAATCCGATCATCGAGATCGAAAGTGATAGAGCAAGCGGGCGTTGGGATCTATGGCAGCCAATGGTTAGCGAACCTGAAACGCAAGCGTGCTGGTTGATGGCAAAATACAAGGAGCTCTACGTGAAGATAGAAGATCAATGGTTTTTTAAGAACCTAGAAGTACAAGCGTTGGCTTTGTCGCCGTATGAGCAAGGTTTCGCGAAGCAGCGTTTTGTCGAGGGCAGTTAGAGCTCTGTTAGATACGGGGGGAGGTTTGTATGCCAGTCTGTCACGCGTTGAAACGCATGACCGGCGGCGAGTATCCGCGATTCGTCAAATGCTCCACCGATGAGCTGAAGCGAGACGGGCATTAGTTTGGATAATCCGCATGGTACGACGAGGGCCGGCACACCGGCTAGATTGAAGGGTTCAGTATTACGCAGTAAGGCTGCGAACACGCCTTCTAGGTGTCCTCGGATCTCAACATCTGACTGGCCGAGTTTTGGGGCCACGATTGGTAAGGTTGGAGTCGCCAGTATGTCGACACTAGTTAACAGCGTCGCGAGATGTTGACCGAGCAGGGTGCGATAGCGCTGCGCGTGTATATAATCCTTAGCGAGTACGTGGTTGCCCAAATCCAGGAATGTCCTGACTTGTTCTGAGTAGAGTGTTGGGTCCTCTCCTAGTTGGTTTTCGTGATAGGCGGTTGCCTCTGCAAGATAAATCGCCATAGCAGCTGCAGACGCGTGCTCTATGTGTTCAATATCGACATCGATTAGGTGAGCGCCCATTTTCTCGAACTCAGTCAACGCATCATGAACAAGCACGTTGATTTCCGCGTCACTTTGGTCGAAAAAGTGTCGATTCGGTATCCCAATGCGTAGCCCTGATACTCCTTTATTTAATAACCTAGGGTAATCGGGGACGGGCAGCAGGGAGCTAGAGGGGTCTTTGGCGTCGAAACCCGACATTACCTGTAGTAACACTGCGATGTCTTCGACACTGCGTGCCATTGGGCCTGGATGATCCATGGTCCAACATAGGGGGAAGATGCCATCTCGTGGAATCCGACCGTAGGTGGGTTTTAGTCCAGTGATCCCACAGCAAGCTGCAGGTATGCGGATCGAGCCACCTGTATCGCTTCCAGTCGCCGCAGGGAGCATTCGCATACCTATAGAAGCACCAGATCCCCCACTAGAACCACCGCTAACCCGCTCAAAATTCCACGGATTGCGGCAAGCACCAAAGTGCGATGTGTCATTAGTTGGGCCATAGGCAAATTCGTGGGTATTTAGCTTACCCAACATGATCATCCCGGCGTCTCTCAGGCGGGCGACTACCGTTGCACCAAATTCAGGAATAAAATCTTCTTGCACCCTCGAACCCGCGGTTGTACGAACGCCTTCAGTATAGTAAAGGTCCTTATGTGCGATCGGTACGCCGTGTAGTGGGCCTCGTGAACCTTTAGCGGCTATCTCTGCGTCTACTAGCCGCGCGTTAGCGCGCGCCTCTCCGGCAATCACAGTGACAAAAGCGTTTACCTTGTCATTGTTTCTTTTGATTTGCCTAAGGCATGTATCGACCGCTTCGGAGGCAGAGCATTCACCAGATCCAATCGCCGCGCCAAGTTGAATAGCTCCTAGTTTGTGTAAATCATTCATCTGCCGTGGTTGGACGAAAAACGATAGCCGGCTCAACATCTTTTAGTGGTAGCTTACGCAAGCCTGAAAACATCTCCCAGATCGATTCTATATGACCTGAATAGGATTTTGCGCGTGCGGCGCTTATAGGCTGACCAACGTATTCAGTCGCTACCGCTTGGATAGTTTTGGTTCGGATGGGGGGACGTTTGCTGGTCACGCTTACTTCTCCTATGCCGGTGACGCTTCAAGAATTCGCCCGAGTAGCGGGCTTTGATGCCAACTCAGAACAAACCAGGCATCTTCAGTGTGAACCCAAGTCATGGTGAACCCCATGAACCTTTGTCGGAAGCCTGTATCTCGTGGTTTACCTCGAAAGGTAGAGAAGCCACTGGCGTGGCCAGTATTACCGATGACAACGAACTGCATCTCACGTGGTATCCATTGAAAAAACTCCCACAACCCCTTACCACCGCCAAGCGCATGAAAGTCGATGTGGTCAACAAATTCAGCTTTGTTCATACGCCAAGGGTAATCCTCGTCGAGGATTTCCGATTGGTCGTGAAAAGTTGCGAAAAAAGTATCAAGGTCTCCTGTATTTAGCGCATTTGTCCAAGACTTGAAAGCTTGTTGTAGCGACGCTACATCGTTTGCTGATTCCATCGAATTACTCCGGCGTTTACGTTACGAGTTTCTACAAGCATAGATGGTTCGTGTAGTGGTGAGAAGGGTTACTCCAAAGCTTTGTATATCTCAGAGTATGTTGAAAGCATCTACTTTTGATATCTCGATCATTGCCAACGGAGTCGTCGACGGCCGTTATGAAAAGATAGAAATGGCGCATTGGTGATTTCACCCTTCAGTCGTCGACTTAGAGTTTTTAGCATCAGTTTAGTTACGGTCATCATTTCGAACGAACCTATGTCAGTCAATGAGACCCATTGAAGGTCTTCAAGTTCTTCGCTCGGGACGATATCGCCGTATATATGCTCATTTGAGACGAAGAAAAATCGCGCATGAAACCGTATCGGTTGGGTGCTCGGAGTGATGGCTCGTCCAAGATACCCGATGTGTCGCAGATCAGGCGCAAGATCAAGTTCCCGAAATCGCGACCAGGCAGGGTCCCGACTCGGTCCAACATTACCTGGAGCGCCAACTAGAAGCCCGGTTTCTTCGAAAGTTTCGCGCACCGCAGCCATCGCCAGCGCTGCTGCTCGACGATGGGAGCCTCCAACCGCGATTTTCGTAGTTATAAGTGGATCGAGATCCGAAATCGAACGCGCTAGATGGTCGGAGCGTTCGACCATACCGCCAGGGAACACATATACGCCTGGTTGAAAGCGTGCGGTTTTATGGCGGCGCCCCATAAACACTTCAATACCCTTTCCGCTCTGGCGGTGGATAACTAGGCTTCCCGCATGTCTTGGGGTTACAGGGGTTGCCATTATCATTTGTAGCTAGAGCGAATAACTGTGTGAGTGGCCGGTTCCACGGTAGAAACTCAACTATGTTCGAATATCAGGGTTTGACCCGATTCGCTATATATCCATGACTTAAATCGTCTCGGCAATTGCATCGCAGACGTAATCGATATTATGTGTATTAAGGCCCGCAATGTTAATGCGACTCGAATCGACCATATAGATCGAATACTCTTTTCGTAATCGCGCAATTTGCTTTTGGTTGATACCAAGAAAGGAGAACATTCCACGTTGTCGCGGAATAAAATTAAATCGATCATGCTCTAATTGGGTGGCCAGTTTGCTTGCAAACTGGTGGCGTACGTTGTTGATACGATCCCGCATTTCTGCCAACTCTGTTTGCCATTGTTGCGTTAATTCCGGGTCGCTCAGTATGGTTTTTACGATCGCGCCACCGTGATTCGGAGGCATAGAGTAGATACCTCGAATAACGCTTAACATTTGGCTTAGGATAGTGTCGGATGCCGAAGCAGAAGGGGATACGATCACGAGGCTCCCGACTCGTTCCCGATATAGGCCGAAATTCTTCGAACAGGAACTTGCAACAAGTAATTCGGGCAACTTTTCTGCCATTAGCCGAATACCGAATGCGTCGTCTTCGAGTCCCTCACTGAGACCCTGGTATGCGAGATCAATAAACGGAGTGAAGCCTTGCTGAAGCGCGAGGTCTGTGAGTGCGCGCCACTGACTCTTATCGAGATCTACGCCGCAAGGGTTGTGACAGCAGCCGTGTAACAGAACTAAGTCTCCTACGGCGACGGTTCTCAGCGTACTCATCATCTCGTCGAAGCGAAGACTGCTGGTCGTTCGGTTAAAATAAGGATATGTCTCAATTGAAAGGCCGGCATCTCCAAGTAAGGGTACATGGTTAGCCCAAGTTGGGTCGCTAACCCAGATTCGTGCTGATGGTCGGGCTCGATTGATCAATTCTGCTGCAACCCGCAAACCACCGCATCCGCCGGGGGTTTGTGCTGAACACACTCGTTTATCCGTGAGCGCGACATGCCGAGTCCCGAACAAGAGTGTTTGTATCGAGTCGTTGAAACCAGGCTCGCCAGGTGGACCAATATAGCTCTTTGTCGTTTCGGCATCATTGTGGCGAATTT
>CAYFFH010000132.1:0-8178 GCA_964342175.1 uncultured Enterobacteriaceae bacterium
TTAGCCAAGGAGGCGAGGCTCTTGTCGTATGATCTTGTAATTCGTAATGGCGCGGTGGTAGATGGCACAGGCGCCCCTCGTATCGAAGCTGATATCGCTGTCAGCGATGGTCGAATAGTCGAAGTTGGAAAAGTAGATGGGCGCGCAAAGGAAACCATTGATGCAGCAGATTTAATCGTCGCGCCTGGTTTCGTAGACCCTCATACCCATTACGACGCACAGATTTGTTGGGATGAGGTCGTCTCGCCCTCGTGTTGGCATGGTGTCACAACGGTGATGATGGGTAATTGCGGTGTCGGTATCGCACCGTGTCGCCCGGAAGCCCGTAAAATCGCGGCTTGGGACCTTGTTAACGTGGAGGCGATACCGTTCGATGTGCTAACAGAAGGGGTGACCTGGGATTGGGAAACGTTTCCGGAGTATATGAAAGCTGCTGAGAGTCGCGGTTCCGGGTTGAATTTAGGCTTTTTAGCACCGCTTACGCCGTTCCGCCATTATGTGCTCGGTGAAGAATCGGCGGAGCGGGCTGCTTCTGAAGATGAGACCCGATCTATCGCGGCGTTATTGCGAGAGGCGATGGAAGCGGGAGCGTTTGGTTTCACCACCACGAACGTTGGGCAGCACGTCGGATTTCAAGGTCGACCGTTAGCTTGCCGTCTCGCTGACCGTAATGAACTCGTGGTTTATTGTAATGTGTTGCGAGATATCGGTCGTGGGACGATCGAAGTCGCCCTCACTAACGAAGTTTCCAAAGTCGACGAACAAGAACGCAAGCTACTAGACTTACTATTGACTGAGAGTCAGCGCCCCGTGACTTGGTTGGCGCTGCTCAACCGCGACGATAATCCTCAAATTTGTCAGGAAACCTTGGATGCGGTGTCGGACCTGTTAGCACGCGGTGCAGTACCGCAAAGCACTTGTCGACCGTTCATCGTACAAATCGATTTACGTACGCCGTTTATTTTTGCAAACATGGAATGTTGGAATCCGGTTCTTAATCGGCCGCCGGAAGAGCAAATAGCCATACTTAATGACCCAATTTTTCGCACAGCATTTAAGGAAGCGCTAAAACGCCCTCTTATCTTCAGTGCGCGTTGGGAGGTTGCCACAGTATTAGAAGTTACCGATCCTTCAATGGAAAAATATGTTGGTCGGACGGTCGCTAGTATTGCGGCCGAGCGAAATGCTGATCCCGTGGATACGTTCCTTGATATCGCGATCGAAGATCAACTGCGAATGCAGTTTAATTATGAATTGTTTAATTCGGATGAAAGTCGCATACCTGATCTCATTACCGATCCGCGTACGATGATCGGATTATCCGATGGCGGCGCTCATGTTGATAGTTTATGCGACGCTGGCTACTGTACGTATTTACTTGGGACTTGGGTACGTGATAATGCCGTGATGAGTTTAGAGCGTGCGGTACAACGCATAACCACTGAACCAGCTGCCTTGTTTGGCATTACTGAACGCGGTCGTATTGCCCCGGGTTTAGCAGCCGACTTCGCGATCTTTGACCTCGCGACCGTTGGCTCGGATAAAACGGGTTTTATGCGTAACGACCTCCCGGGCGGCGGCCGTCGACTGGTCGTGCCTGCGCGCGGAATTGAATACACCATCGTTAACGGTGATATCCTCTTTAAGCAAGGTTGTGATACTGGTATACGCAACGGGAAAGTCATTCGCTCCGGGCGCGCGTAAGACTAATACAAACGACTTCCAAGTCTGTTTCTTAGTATAGGGGTATACGTCTGTGTTAAGGCCCTCTAAAAATGTTTCGCAAAAACATAAATAATATTTTCGCTGTCTAGAAATCAGCTTCGATTATCTTAGGATAGACTTCTTTTCGGGCCCTTTTTAGATCTGCTTCGTTATCAACTTCGGTCCAATGAATATCGTGGCATGTCAAGGCGTAGACGGGATGACCCGACAAACTCGTTTTGAGTATCGTTTCCTCATAGTGAAAATTTTTATTCCCTTCTGAGAAGTCACGACTGGCTTGGTTGAATAGTTTTTCCATGAACTCTGGGGAAAACTTAGAAATTCCTAGAAGTGCACCTATTGCTTCACTTTTATTTTCGATCTCTCCTCCAAGATTTGTGATTTGACCTTGGTTGTCAGCACAAATATAGATGTCATCACCGTGATGAAGAAGCCTCCCAACTAAGAGCGTGTTTTGCCCTTTCGCATGAATGAGCCGTGATATGGCGTCTTTTTGATAGATAAGATCTGCCTCAACTATCATGGTATCAGTGTTAAGTAGGCGCTTAGCTTTCGCGAGCGAGTACATGTTACCGGATGTTTCATAATCCGGGTTTTCGACATAGGTGATATCTAATCCTTTATAGTGTTCCCCAATTAGCGCTTTGATCAACTCTCCACGAAACCCGAGAATAATAACGACGTCTTTAAGGCCGCCCTTACGCAAGTTTGTTAAGGATCGTTCAAGTAGCGTTGATCCGCCGACTTCGAGCAGACATTTTGGTTTTCCTTTTGAATGCTCTCCGAGCCTTTTTCCCATTCCTGCAGCAAGAATCACGGCTTTCATAGATTTTTGCTCCTATTAGGTCTGGATGATTATAGCTAATGATATTGACCCGCGTTGTAGAGAAACTTTGTTTCTGCTGGCTTTTTTATAATTTGTGCTACCCGTCGTGCATAGGAGTGGGCTTCCAGTAGTAGACTTTTGGGAGACCGTCCTTTTATCCTTTGTTCTATTGTTTACTCCATTTTTGACGGTGATCACCTGTCACTGGTGGAAGCCTATTTGTTGTATTTCCTAAAAGGAGGGAATCGATGAGCTACCCGAGCTGGAACGAGATTCGCAATTCCTTTTGGATGCAGAGCGTCAAGTTTCCGCAGATTGATTCTGCGACTCCCTCATTCATGCGGCTACCGTTAGCTAAATCACGCAAGGAACTCAATGGCGCAGATGCAGCGATCATAGGAGCTCCGTATGTGGCGGGGTGGGGAGAATATGGCGGGGTTGGTAAAGATGAGTGGTTGGCAGCGCCAAAACGGGTGCGGCAACAATCGGCACGTTACGCTTCGGGCTACGTTCAAGAATTCGATATCGATGTGTTCGAATATTTGAACGTTGTCGATTATTGCAATGCGGCTATCCCCCCAGAGGTGAATGATGCACCAACGGCGGAGAATATCTTGCTTGCGCAGGCCGCGGTGGAAGATAAAGTTAGTGACTGCTTAGCGGTAGGTGCAGTACCCATCGTCATCGGACAGAACTCGCCGTGTGGGTCCTATGCAATCGCGAAACCGATAGCAGAGCGCTCAGTCGGTAAAGTTGGATGTATTTGCCTCGATACTCATTGGGACGCAAAGCCACTCGATAGATTAACCAAGGACCCGCGGATCGCCGGTAGTGGGAGCTGGAAGCACAAAATGTACGAGTTCCATAAGAATATGGACAAACATAATCTGGTCGAGATCGGCGAACGCGGTATGCTTGAGGATAAGGAGATGGTGCGAGCTTGGGTTGATGAAGGAACAAACTTCTATCCATTGTGGCGAATGCGTCGAGAGTTTGGGATCGACGGTATCTGTGAGGAACTAAGGCACGCATATGCAGGAACTGATAGTGTATTCGTCCATTTCGATATGGATGTACTTGGCGGTGCAGGCCCTGGCCCGGGAGACACTTTGGGGGAACTCGCAGAACCCATGGGGATGACTGACTATGAGGTGATACGGATCGCGCATGCGATCGGTAAGCGCGGCCTTGACGGCTTTTCATTTGCCTGTATCCCCCCCGGTTCAGCATTGACCTATCGAACAATCGTATATGTAGTGATGTACCTGCTAGCTGGCATCGCTATCACGAAAAAAGAGGCACAAACATGATAAGGAATCCGATTCCATGGCCCAATGGGGCCCGATGCGCGGTCGCCATCACATGGGACATGGACGCAGACAGTGGGCTCAATTTTTGGAACCCTGACCGAGCAGATACGATGGTGGCATGCCAAACAATGTTCCGTTATGGACCTAATATCTCAGTCCCTCGCTTGGCAGAACTCGGTCGTCAATTTGAGATCAAGCAAACGCTGTATGTGCCGGGTTGGTGTATCGAACGCTATCCACACGCCGTTGATCAGATGGCTGATAACGGTAACGAGATTGCTCTTCACGGTTATTTACACGAACGCGCCAACGAGCTCTCGAAAGAGGATGAATTTTATTGGTTTGAACGTGGTATAGATGCATTTAAAAATCATTTCGGTCATCTGCCAGTAGGCTGGAGGACCCCGAGCTTCGCATTTTCGAAGTACTCACTGCGCTACCTTATCGATGCTGGTTTTGAATACGACTCATCGCTCATGGGCGACGATGTGCCTTATTTGCTCGATGACAAGGGTGATACATTGATCGAACTGCCTACGCAGTGGTCACTGGACGACTGGCCGTACTACGCTTACGGGCGAGAGATAAATATGACGAACCCCATTACGGCACCACAGCGAGCGCTTGAAGTTTTTCGTTCCGAGTTCGATGCTGCGTGGGAATACGGTGGCTTGTGGATTTCGGTGTGGCATCCGTTTTTGTCTGGACGGCTCGCGCGTATACGCGCGGTGATCGAGCTAATCGAATATATGCAGGCTAAAGGTAGCGTTTGGTTCGCTACGACCGCAGAGATCGCTAGACATGTGAATGACCTTATGGCGCGCGGCGCGTATACACCAAGTATCGAGAAGTTACCGGCTTACAGTAGCCCGTTGCCAGAATTCTCCAGGCGGTAGATGCGTGTAATCATGTCGGCCGCGCAAATATATAACAAGGACCGGCCTGATGAATATGATGTCGTTATCGTGGGCGCTGGGTTTTCAGGTCTATATGCCCTCTATCACGTGCGGAAAAAAGGGTTTTCGGTGCAAGCCTATGATGATGGCGACGATGTCGGTGGCACGTGGTATTGGAATCGTTACCCTGGGGCACGGGTAGATAACGAGAGTGTTGAGTATTCGTTTTCATTTTCCGAAGAGGTCGAACAGGAATGGTCCTGGAGTGAACGGTACGCGTCGCAACCGGAGCTGTTGCGCTATTTTGATTTTGTTGCGAATAAATACGATTTGAGGAGAGATCTTCAGTTTCGTACGCGCGTCGAGTCTATTATTTTTGATACGTCAGTCAATCGCTGGTCGGTGAACACTAACCATGGCGACACGGTATTGTCCCGTTTCGTTATTCTCGCAACTGGAATTTTATCTGCACCAAAACGACTCGACTTCCCCGGTCTTGATAGCTTCGGTGGTCAACAATATTACACATCCCGCTGGCCTCATGAAAAGGTGGATTTTTCCGGCCAACGGGTTGGGATCATCGGCACTGGATCCTCAGGCGTTCAGGTGATCCCACACATCGCAAAAGTTGCAGATCACTTAACGGTATTCCAACGTACACCGAGCTATGCCGTGCCGGCATGTAATCGCCCAGTGGACGCTAAATTCCAGCGGGAGATTAAAGCGAAGTATGCAGAAGTAAGACGCCGCGAATCGCTTGCTTTCCAAGGCGGGATTATTAAAAACGATGAGATAACGTTTGGCCTGCCACAAACTTCCGCGCTTGCAGTCTCTAGCGAGGAACGCGAAGCGGAATACGAACGTTGTTGGAATTCAGCTAACTTTACTTTGTACTGGAGCTTTGACGACGTTCTGACCGATAAGGCCGCGAATGAGACAGTAGCCGAATTCGTAAGGGCAAAGATCCGTGCGAAGATCAACGATCCAGCAGTTGCTGAACTTTTGATCCCGACCGAGTACGCGATCATGACCAAACGGCTTTGCGCCGAGATCGGTTACTACGAAACGTTTAATCGAAAAAATGTCAACTTAGTCAGCGTAAAGCATACGCCAATCGAAGCAATCACGCGTAGAGGAGTGCAAGTAGCCGGACATGAATACGAACTAGATAGCTTAATTTTTGCAACCGGCTTCGATGCCATGACAGGTGCTGTCACGAGTATTGATATCGAAGGGCGCAATGGGCGGCGAATTCGGGAAGAATGGGGAAAGTTCGGTCCGCGCACCCACCTTGGTTTGATGAGCAATGGTTTTCCCAACTTGTTTTATATCAGCGGACCATCCAGCCCAGCGGCGTTATTTGCACCGATCATGTTGGCCGAATTTCAGACTAGATGGATCGTAGAGCGCATGCAGGATATGAGCGACGACAATAAGCGGACTTTGGAACCGACGGCTGCGGCCGAGGATATGTGGATAGAGCGGTCAAAAGAAGCGGCCGACCGCACGTTACTGCCGCAGACCGACTCTTGGTATATGGGTGCTAACATCCCGGGAAAACCTCGGGTGATCCAGGCCTACATGGGTGGCTTCGTGAGTTACCAGCGTCTGTGTGCCGACGCCATTGCTAACCACTATCAAGATTTCGAGTAAAAATTTGCCGTGCTACGGAGCTGAATTCTTGAA
The DNA here is from genome assembly GCA_964342175.1 of uncultured Enterobacteriaceae bacterium. Taxonomy (GTDB): domain Bacteria; phylum Pseudomonadota; class Gammaproteobacteria; genus UBA11873. The sequence goes on from CAYFFH010000132.1 coordinate 6,444, forward strand.
TCCCACTTTCCCTAACCCGCTGCGATTGATGATCCGCTGGTGGTAAATTCTTTTTGGGCACCGTGCATAAGCTCGAGTGCGGTTTCGTGATTAAGGATCTGATCGACGGATCCGTCTTCGCCGTAGAAGATGCTGGGGCCATATGCATTAAAGGTTAATATTGTTTCTTCCGCGCAAGTCGTAACCTCATGTACAGCCCCTGTCGGTTCGTAGCCATAGGCGCCTTCACCTGCTTCCCCCATGCGGTATTTTAATTTGCCTTTCAGGATCAAAAAATCGGCCGCGGCAAGATGCTTATGCGCAGCAAAAATGGCGCCTGGTTGCATACGAATGATTGCGCTCCAAAATCCAGTCTCCTCGCTTACACGCAAGACTTTAATGTCGACCCCTTCGCCCATTTTTACCCATGGCAGGTCATTAGTCTGGATCAGGATCTCCGCCTCGTCGGCTTTTGTTTTCATAATCGGTTCTCCGGGCTCAGTTGTCGGTCATGGTAGCGCCGTTAAGATAACGATACTACCTCTGCGGTTTGACCCGGCTTTGATGCATTATTTGGTGGGCTTTTAGCGTCCTAACAGTTCCATCAGCGCTACGACTGTCGATTGGATTGATGTCCGCACCGAGGGTTCTGCCGCGATCTTAAATAATGGTGAATGATGACTTGGCACCGGGGCACCGCCTGAGTTTTCGCGCTCGAAGTCCGCGGCAGGTGTTCCGCCGACGGTCCAGTAAACACTGCTAATTGCAGGATCGTTCGTAAAAAACGGGAAGTCTTCGGCACCCATACTCTTGGTTGGGATATCTATCACCGTCGCTGCTCCCATAGCGCTAGTCCAGGCTTTTTTTAGCCTTTTCACCAAAGCGGGATCGTTAACAGTCGGAGGTACGGATTCGTCTGAGACAATAACCTCCGGCAACTTGCTCTCAGGCAAGCCAGCGGCCCGCCCCATGTTCTTTGCGATCCGTTTGATACCGTTCAATAACAGTTCTCTCGTATCGGGATTCGTATTGCGTACGGTGAGTTGCAAAATAGCCTTGTCAGAGATGATGTTGTGTTTACTCCCAGCGTGAAATGAGCCAACGGTGACCACCCCTGGGTCACGTGGTGATAGCTCACGTGCAACCAGCGTTTGTAACGCCATTACAATCTGCGCACCCAAAACGATTGGATCCTTGCCACGGTGTGGACTCGCGCCGTGCGCACCGATCCCGTGAATAATAATATCGATTGTGTCTGCGCCGGCGTAGGGGCTGCCTTCCGTCACATTTATTACCCCAGCAACGTGACTAGAGGAGACATGTAATGCAAGCGCGTAGTCAGGAGTGCCAAAACGATCCCAAAGCCTATCGGCCCTCATCGCTTTGGCGCCAATCAGTCGTTCTTCAGCCGGTTGTACCAATAACATGAGAGTTCCCTGCCACTGATCTTTGCGCGCGACCATTTGCCTTGCCGTTCCCACTAGGCTTGTGATGTGCACATCATGCCCACATGCGTGCATTACAAATACCGTATTTCCCGTAACTGGACTCTTCTGTTGCTTTGTTGAAGCATTCGGTAATCCAGATTTCTCTTTGATTGGCAATCCGTCCATGTCTGCGCGCATCATCACGTGCGGACCAGCTCCGTTTTTTAAAATTGCAACGAGTCCTGTGCCACCGATGTTTTCCGTAACATCGAACCCGGTGGCCCGTAATTCAATCGCCATTCGTGCCGCTGTTTCAATTTCAAGGAGCG
>CAYFFH010000133.1:0-8124 GCA_964342175.1 uncultured Enterobacteriaceae bacterium
TGGCCGTTCCAGCGACCTTAAAATCCATATCGCCGAGATGATCTTCGTCGCCCATGATGTCAGACAAGACGACAAATGCATCTTCTTGCTTGATCAAACCCATAGCGATACCAGCCACAGGCGCCGAAATGGGGACCCCCGCGTCCATTAGAGATAGACTGGTACCACATACTGATGCCATGGAGCTAGACCCATTTGATTCGGTAATTTCAGAGACAACACGCAAGACGTAAGGGAATTCGTCCATGTCCGGCATAACGGCTTGGATACCCCGTTTTGCGAGACGACCGTGCCCTATTTCTCGCCGCTTCGGCGACCCAACGCGCCCAGTCTCCCCCACGCAATAGGGTGGAAAATTGTAGTGCAACATAAACGGCTCACGACGCTCGCCTTCGATAGCATCGATAATCTGTGAATCTCTACCAGTACCCAAGGTCGTAACGACTATCGCCTGCGTCTCTCCCCGAGTGAACAAGGCGGAGCCATGCGTTCGCGGTAACATTCCAACTTCTACTGAAATATCACGGATATCTGCTGCACCCCGGCCATCAATACGAGGATTACCGCTCAAAATGGCGCTGCGCACAATTTCGTGCTCAAGGTTTTCTATCTCATCCTTGATTTCAGCGACAGTCCAGTCGACAGCCTCATCGGTGGTCAACACCGCAATTGCTTCCTCTTTAATCGTCCCTAGCGCATCGCGTCTTTGAAGCTTATCAACAATGCGATACGCGTTCTCAATCGCGACACTGCATTGCTCCGAAACAGCCTCGCTCAAACCGCTTATAGGTCCTGGTGCTTCCCAATTCCATGGTTCGGCACCAGCTTTTGACACTAAGTCTTTAATGGCCACTATTACCGCTTGAAGTTGTGCATGACCATACATAACGGCGCCCAACATCACAGCCTCGGATAACTGCTCGGCCTCTGATTCAACCATTAGCACTGAACTGGATGTTCCAGCAACGACCAGGTCGAGTGCGGACTCGCTAAGTTCCCCAAAACTCGGGTTAAGTACGTACTGCTCATCAATATAACCAACTCTTGCAGCACCAATTGGACCTTTAAACGGCATGCCAGTGATACTCATCGCCGCCGACGAGGCAATCAGCGCCACAATATCTGGGTCAACGGCGGGATCCAGCGACAGCACTGTACAGACAACCTGGACATCCTTACGGAATCCTTTTGGGAAAAGCGGTCGAATTGGACGGTCGATCAAACGGCTAGTGAGTATCTCCTTTTCGCTTGGACGACCCTCACGCTTGAAAAAACCGCCGGGTATCTTGCCGGCGGCATACGTTCGCTCTTGGTAGTCAACCGTAAGCGGGAAAAAATATGGATTGTCATCCGCGTTCCGGTTGCCGACGACGTTGGCCATTACGACCGTATCACCCATAGTTACGAGAACAGATCCCGAGGCCTGTTTTGCGACTTTGGAAGTCTCCAGGTTAACCTCATGATTCCCATACTGAAACGAAATTGTAATCGGCGCCATAACTTATTTTCTAATCGCTAAATGAAGAAAAAAAAACCGGGTGCCGAAATAACATTCGTGCCCCGGTACCGTGTCGGTATTAGTCGAAATTACTTCCTAAGTCCCAGACGAGAGATAAGTGTTCGGTATCGCTCGACATCTTTCACCTTGAGGTAGTCGAGCATCTTGCGCCGGCGATTAACCATCCGCAATAACCCTTGGCGAGAGTGATTGTCGTGTTTATGGATTTTAAAATGGTCAGACAAATCGTCAATCCGAGCTGATAAAAGCGCAACTTGGACTTCAGGGGATCCAGTGTCCGTTCCAGTGTTCTGATAATCCGAAATGACTGCGCTCTTCTGTACGTTCGTTAACGCCATACAATGACTCTCCTAAATCCCACTCGCGCCCCGATTAAAAGCTCGCGTATTCTAACCGCGAGTACCGCCGCTAACAAGGAATTTCGGTGAAAAATCATGATTTTGCACCACCAATCGATCTGCCTTCGCGAATTAATCGTCGCGGTGCAATACGTCCGTCGTCTAAAACAATACCGACACCGATAAACTGATGTCCCGAAATATAGAGCCGAACAAAGCCAACTTCTGGCGCGTTGCACACGCGTATAGCTTGACCGCGTTTAATGTTAAACGCTGATTCGTCGGATAAATAGATATCCGGGAGATCAACGAGTGCGGTGTCGGCTGTTAATAAAAGCCTGTCTAATCCAAGATACGAATCGGGCATTTTGGAAATTTTAGTAAGCTCATCCAATGATAACGAGTCGTCGATTGAGTACGGCCCCACCTTCAGACGACGCAATTCACTGACGTGGGCACCACACTTCAGAATCTCGCCGATATCCTCAGCAAGTGTTCGTATATAAGTTCCTTTACTACAACTTATTTCGACTCTAAGTAGATCTCCGTCTCGAAGACCCATAGAGTCAAGTTGATAAATTGTTACAGGGCGCGGTTTACGTTCGACTGCGATACCTTTTCGAGCTAGTTTATATAGTGGTTGCCCATCCCGTTTCAATGCGGAAAACATGGGCGGCACCTGCTCGATTTCACCCCGAAATCGAGCCAGCGTACGCTCAATAGAAGCAGCGTCGAGCGTAACGTTTGTTGAACGTCTCACGATCGAACCTTCACGATCTCCAGTGTTGGTTACCACTCCAAGTTGGAATTCCGAGGCATAGCGCTTGTCCGCATCGAGTAAGAATGCGCAAACCTTCGTGGCTTCACCGAAACAAATCGGCAGTAGCCCAGTAGCGATTAAATCTAAACTACCGGTGTGTCCAGCTTTTTTTGCACCAAATATCCGTTTTACGCGTTGCAATGCTTCGTTTGAACTAATACCGTCCGGCTTGTCTAGAAGAAAAATTCCAGTAACGTCGCGCTTCGGAGATTGATATTCAGGTTGATCAGTCATCCTGACTTTCGGACCTAAGAGACTCGAGCATTTGAGTCATCCCGGCACCATGCTCTATCGACTCATCCAGGACAAATTTTAGTGCTGGTATATTCCGTAATCGTACTTCCTTGCTGAGGAGGTGGCGAAAACGGCCTGCGTGGTTATTTAATTCTGCGAGCGTAGCAAACTTATCCTCGGACCCGTATACACTCACATAGACTCGTGATTGCGTCATATCTGGTGAAACGTCAACCGCCGTAACCGACCCCATGCCGAACTGACGTTCGCGCATCCAGTCACTGACAAGTGTGGCAATGGCCCGCTTAATTGTTTGTGCGACGCGGACGGTCCTACTAAATTCACGGGGCATTATAGACCCATGTCCGGGTTACCTAGGCACTTTTCACGACCAATTCAATTTGACGATCAGCACCCACTACGCCGTCCGCGCAATTTCCACACGCTCGAATACTTCAATTTGGTCACCTGGTTTTACATCGTTATAATTTTTAACACCGATACCACATTCAGTACCTGATTTAACTTCAGTAACATCATCTTTAAAGCGCCGAAGAGATTCTAGTTCACCTTCGTAAATCACAACGTTGTCACGAAGCACTCGGATTGGGCTGCTGCGTTTTACAACACCTGTTGAGACGATCGTACCTGCAATAGAACCCATCTTCGATGACCTAAATACATCCCGCACTTCGGCAACCCCAATAATAGTTTCACGAATTTCCGGCGCCAATAAATTAGTAACCATTGCCCGGACATCATCTATGACATCGTAAATGACACTGTAGTAGCGTAACTCTAAGCCTTCATCTTCGATGACTTTACGTGCCGACGCATCAGCACGAACATTGAAGCCAACTATCATGGCATCGGAGGCCAGTGCGAGATTAGCATCGGATCCATTAATACCACCAACTCCACTAGAGACGACCTCTACTCGCACTTCGTCGTGTGTCAAGTTACTCAATGCATCAGTCAAGGCCTCACTAGAACCTTGAACATCCGCTTTTAACATAACCCGAACCTGAGAGAGGTCACCATCTTTCATCTGGGTAAACATATTATCGAGCTTCGAGGTCTGTTGCCGTGAGAGTTTCGTTTCCCGATCTCGATCACTTCGAAAACTGGATATTTCGCGAGCTTTACGCTCATCTTCGACCACCGCAGCTTCGTCGCCCGCGTTTGGGGTACCCGACAACCCGAGTATTTCCACCGGATCAGACGGCCCAGCGCTATCGACTGGCTCACCGCGCGCGTCGGTCATGGCCCTCACTCGACCAAACTCTGTCCCTGCCAGCAGTATGTCACTGCGGTTTAATCGTCCGCCCTGAACCAGCACAGTGGCAACTGGACCACGCCCCTTATCAAGCCGCGACTCAATCACAATCCCTTTTGCGGGACCATCAAACGGCGCTTTTAATTCGAGCAGTTCTGCTTGTAGGGATATTGCTTCAAGCAAACTTTCAATTCCGAGCCCGGTCAACGCTGACACTGGAATGAACTGCGTATCCCCCCCCCAATCTTCAGGAATAACATCGTGGTTCGCCACCTCTTGTTTTATACGATCAAGATCGGCATCGGCCTTATCCATTTTATTCACCGCAACGATCATCGGCACAGCACCAGCTTTCGCATGCTGGATTGCCTCCTCCGTTTGCGGCATCACACCATCATCTGCAGCAACAACAAGAATAACGATATCAGTGGCCTTGGCCCCACGAGAACGCATGGCTGTAAATGCTTCATGACCTGGCGTATCAAGAAATGTTACCGATCCGTGATCGGTAACCACTCGGTACGCACCTATATGTTGTGTTATCCCGCCAGCCTCACCATCCGCCACCTTCGTGTCACGGATATAATCCAGCAATGATGTCTTTCCGTGGTCAACGTGACCCATGATCGTGACCACAGGCGCACGAGTTAAAGCCTCAACCTCCGATTGTGCTGTCGTGTCCAGGAGATCTTCCTCAATCGCATTCTCTCGGATCAGCTTGGCCTTATGACCCATCTCTTCGACAACGACCATAGCCGTATCTTGATCGAGCACTTGATTAATCGTCGCCATACTGCCCAAAGTCATCATCACTTTTATGACTTCAGCAGCTTTTACAGACATCCGTTGAGCAAGCTCTGCAACGGTCAGGTTATCTGAAATTGCAACTTCGCGTATAACAGGTTCGGTTGGACGTTCGAATCCGTGCTTCGCGGCCGCAGGAGCAACCACACGCCGGGCACCTGGCTTTTTGCGGCGACGTCCAGACTTATCGCTCGCTACATGCAGTTCCTTGCGTCCGTAACGAGTCGATTTTGGGTCGCGTTTGTCACCACCTTTACCACGTCGTGTTTCTGTCGTTGCTGGGGCAGGAGCCGAGGGCTCTGCCCGAACCTGGGCAACTAGCTCCTCCACAGGAACGATTGTTTCAGGCGGCATTTCCGCTACAATATCTTCAGCCTGCTTTGCCGCTTCCTCTGCACTTCGAGCCTCTGCTTCGGCCTGTGCTTTAGCCTCTGCAACAGCAGCAAGGCGTGCCTCCTCTGCCGCGACTAAGGCGGCCTCAGCCGCTTCTTTTTCAGCCTGAATTGCGGCCCTCGCCTCCTCCGCTTCCCGAATGACAGCTTCTTCTGCAGCCCGAACGCGATCACGCTCAGCAGTCTCTTTCTCAATCCGCGATGCTTCTTCTTCCGCGACAACACTACGCTTTACATAAGTCCGTTTACGTCGGAACTCCACACTTACTGTTTTCGATGGACCCGCTTTCGGTCGCGAACGCATTCGTGTCCGCTCCGCTGGCACCTTTAACTCCGTGACAGTCTTCCGCTTCAGAGTAACTTTAGATGGTTCAGTACCAGTCTCATCCTTACCGTGTGCGCGGCGCAAATGCGTCAGGAGTTGCGACTTCTCCTCATCTGAAATTAGGTCGCCTGATCGCTTGTCTGATAGACCGGCCTCGTCAAGTTGCGTTAGCAGCCGTTCGATCGTTACACCAACCACATCCGCAAACTGTTTTACTGTTACTTCAGCCATCACGCCCCTCCGAAGAACCTTCTTCAGCTCCATCGAACCAAGGGGCACGCGCTGTCATAATGAGTTCACCGGCTCGTTCGGACTCGATTCCCTCTATTTCTAAGATGTCATCGACGGCTTGTTCTGCGAGATCTTCCATCGTGACGACCCCAGCTGCGGCAAGTTTATAAGCAAGATCTTCATCCATTCCATTCATACTAAGTAGATCTTCTGCCGGCCGCGCGTCGCCTAAGCGTTCTTCGGACGCAATAGCTCGAGTTAGCAGAAGATCCTTCGCTCGTTGACGCAATTCTCGGACCAATTGTTCATCAAATTCCTCTACATCGAGCATTTCCTGCTCCGGAACGTAGGCTACTTCCTCAATTGTCGCAAAACCTTCTTGCACTAGGATTACGGCTATTTCTTCGTCTACGTCAAGCAGTTCCATAAAAACTTTTTGACTCTTCTGCGTTTCCTCTTCGCTCTTACTCTCGGCGTCCGATTCATTCATGACGTTGAGTTCCCAACCAGTCAGCTGGCTGGCCAAACGCACATTTTGGCCATTGCGTCCGATCGCCTGGGATAATTGTTCTTCACTCACTGCAACATCCATGCTCCCAGCATCCTCGTCAACGAGGATAGACACCACCTCTGCCGGCGACATAGCGTTGATAACGAACTGCGCAGGATTTTCGTCCCACAATATGATGTCGACGCGCTCACCTCCGAGTTCATTGGATACAGCCTGTACCCGTGAGCCCCGCATCCCAACGCAAGCACCAACTGGATCAATTCGAGGGTCTTGACTCCGAACCGCAATCTTCGCTCGCAATCCTGGATCACGAGCTGCCCCGAGAATCTGAATTAAACCCTCACCAATCTCAGGCACTTCGAGCTTAAAGAGTTCCACCAACAGATCTTTGGACGTCCGACTAACGAACAGTTGTGGCCCGCGTTTTTCTGAACGCACATCATACAAATAACCTCGTATGCGATCGCCCGGCCGCACGAGCTCACGAGGTATAACATGCTCCTTCAATACAACCGCTTCAGCGTTGCCCCCGAGGTCAACAAAAATATTGCCACGCTCAACTCGCTTCACAACACCCATGACAAGTTCATTAACTCGGTCTTGAAAGGTTTCGACAACTTGTGCGCGCTCTGCTTCGCGAACCTTTTGGACTATCACTTGCTTGGCAATTTGCGCCGCAATCCTTCCGAATTCTGCGGCCTCCAGTGGCTCTTCGACAAATTCTCCAGCCGTGTAATCCGGGTTAATTTTTAAAGCATCAGTCAACCAGATTTGTCGTTCTTTGTATTCGAGCACCACGTTATTAAGGTCATCGACCTCTATTTCTTCAGCAAAAGCGATCTTATCGACGATTTCCCAGCGCTGGAACGCGGCGTAATCGCCGGTCTCTCGGTCAAGCGCGACCCTGACATCTATTTCATCTGAGTACCGTTTCTTCGTAGCGCTCGCTAGAGCTAGCTCTAGCGCTTCGAAAATTATCTCTTTGCTAACGCTCTTCTCGTTCGAGACAACATCAACCGTGGTAAGAATCTCTTTGTTCATCGTTCCTATTTATCCACCGAGCCATGCGCAGTTAACGCAGGCATTAACCCTCAAGGCCGGTAACCTGCTCCGATAATCGCGGAGCGAGTCGTGCGTTTTCAACAAGATTGTAAGGCACATCAAATCTTTCCTCTCCAACACGAACTGTCACAAACTCATCCGTCACATCGACTAAAGTACCCGACAATCGCCGTCGGCCGTTAATTAATGCCCGCAACCGCACCTTAACCTCAGCACCAATGTACGAACGATATTGCTCCTGTGTAAACAGCGGCCTATCAAATCCTGGCGAGGATACTTCGAGTGTGTACTCGCCGTTAACCGCTTGTTCAACATCCAATACGTCCCCTACCTGTCGAGAGACCCTTGCGCAATCCTCAACCGCAATGCCAGATTCGCTATCGATGTACAAACGCACAATCGACTCCGAACCTGAACGCTGCCATTCAACTCCTAGTAGGGCGTAACCTAGGCCCTTGACGGTTGGAGTTAATAATTCGGCAAGTTCATCTTGTCCCGCCACCCCAATGCTCCAAAAGCAAAAAAGCCCCGCTAACCCGGGGCCTTTGTAAAAAATACTGGTAGCGGGGGCAGGATTTGAACCTGCGACCTTCGGGTTATGAGCCCGACGAG
>CAYFFH010000134.1:0-8059 GCA_964342175.1 uncultured Enterobacteriaceae bacterium
ATGTTGAAAAGTGCGGACTAAACATTTTCAACCGCGACGGCAAACTAAAAAATAGTAAAACATAACCGGGCTGAACCCTTTGGCGTTAATACTTGTCGCGACGATTATCAACATGCCATCAGATTCAGCTGTCGGGCTAAGCGGCCTCGATTACATTGTGCTGTTCGACCAACTATATATAACTTATATTTATTAGTATAATTGAATATAATGAAGTTTTACACGCAATCTGGCCGTTTAATCACCCTATAAAATCGTTGACTGAACCTAAGTGTTTCGTCCCAAACCTAAATTGTTTGACGATAACGTAGTCATCGCGCACCCTAAGCAGGGAGTCGGACCTAGGCACGCGTTGTACGTAGATAGTCTGACGTTCAGCCAAGCCGCCTACGGTTCGCAACATCCCCTAGGCATAGCCCGTACCGAAACGGTTGGCAAACTTACTCGAAAGCTCGGGTGGCTGCCGGAAACGGCTCGTAGAGTCAGCGCGCCAGCGTCTATTTCAACCCTATGCCGCTTCCACAATAAAGACTACGTTAAAGCCTTGCAAGCCGCTGATCGAGATGGCAAAGTCAGCCGCAATTTTCGTGTGCGCTACGGCTTGGGCACAATGGAGAATCCTTTGTTCGCCGGAGTTTTCAAACGCGCGGCGACCACGGTAGGGGGTTCCATCCTAGCGGCTCTACTTAGTCTCGAAAATCGCGTTGTGTTCCATCCGGCTGGCGGTACACATCACGGTCAACCGGGACGAGCAAGCGGGTTTTGTTATTTCAATGACCCTGTATTCGCAGTAATGACACTGCTGAACGCCGGTATTAATCGTGTGTTATATATCGACCTTGACGCGCATCACGGGGATGCTGTGGAAGCGGCGTTCGAATTCGATAATCGGGTATATTTACTATCAATACACGAAGTAGAGCGCTGGCCCTATACTGGTAAACCAAGTAAAAATCCTTGTATTTGCAACCTACCCGTGGTCAAAGGCTGCTCGGATCGGGATTTCGAGCGCCTCATGGCGGACGTTGCGCTACCCTTTGCTTCTAGCGCGGAACCACAAGCGATCATACTTACCTGCGGTGCTGACTGCCTGGCGGGTGATCCCTTATCCTCCATGAATCTAAGTAATGTTTCATTGTGGCAAGCGGTTGAACAGTTCTCGACGCTAGCGCCCGCGGTAGTAATACTCGGCGGTGGTGGCTATAACCCATGGACTCTCGCACGCTGCTGGACAGGCCTATGGGCACGACTTGCTGGCTTTAAGATCCCGACTGTCCTACCGGATTCTGCTAAAGAGATATTAGCAGCGCTTAAATGCGATCTCATCGACGACGAAGATATACAAAGCGCTTGGTTATCGAGTATCGCAGATCAACCATCTTATACTAGGCAACGATGAGAGCATGTACGCTATTACTCAGATCCGTTCTTACAGGGTTAAAGGCAATTAACGTTACTATGTTTGCTCTATGGTCGCGCTTAAAAGGTAAGGAATGATGAATTGGCTTGATGCAGTTTGTGCGATAGAGGAATTCGAGGACGTCACATTCTCCGAGGACTTAATCCACCAGATGGAGTCGGCTGTTAAGTCGCGTAGCCTACCGCCGATCCGTTTTTCCACCCCAACCTTCAAGGACTATGCCAGCACCGAGTTACAAGGTTGCAGTAAGAACAGTTTTCCTGCTTTTTCCGTTACTGCCGGCGCTTGCGCACTCGATTGCGACCACTGCCAGGCAAAGATTCTGAAACCGATGTTGCCAGCAACTGATCCCGATATGCTAGATCGAAAAGTGCGTAATCTCGTTGAGCAACAAAACCTCCAGGGGTTCCTACTTTCGGGGGGATCAAATCGACGCAACGAGATCCGCTACCAGCGCTTCTACCCAGTTATCGCAAATTTAAAACGAGATTTTCCACATTTAAAGATCGCAATCCATACTGCGTTAACCAACGAAGCGGGGGCGAAAGCCATGGAGTCAGCCGGGGTCGACACCGCGATGATGGACGTTATAGGTGCTGCGGAGACCATCCGTAATGTCTATCATTTGGATCGCCCAGTAGAGGATTTCGAAGAGACTCTCGCGGCCTTGTGCGGAACTGGTATGGAAGTAACACCCCACATTGTCATCGGCCTGCACTACGGCCGTTTACTCGGAGAATCGAACGCGCTCGAGATTGTGGCGCGACACTCAATAAGTGCGCTCGTGCTGGTCGTAGTGATGCCGTTCTATTCACGGCTCGGAACATTCGAAACCCCGTCAACGCACGATGTCGGTGCAATATTTATGCAGGCACGTACGATATTGCCCAAACAACAAATCCTTTTGGGTTGCGCGAGACCCCCGGGCATCCATAAACGAGTAACAGATGCCTACGCGGTTATGGCCGGTATCGACGGGATTGCGTTTCCAGCTGACGGCGCGGTAACTGTCGCTAAGACAATCGGCAGATCTTATAGCCAGGAACACGCTTGCTGCTCGGTCAAGATTGGGCGTATGCAAGAAAAAGCGCATTCTGGTCGATTGTCGATTTCATGAACCAGGCCATCTCAACGGATGTATTGATCGTCGGTCTCGGACCGGCTGGTGCAAGTGCTGCGCAGGCCTGTGCTAAGGCGGGTTTTCGGGTGATAGCCGTTGATCGCAAATACCAGGCTGGCGTGCCGGTTCAATGCGCCGAGTTTGTCCCGGCTATGCTAAGTGCCGCGGTCAATGCGGTAAATTACGCTAAGTGTCAGCACATCAAGTCTATGCACACTTTCATCGAAAATGCGCCGTTAGAACGAAAAGAAAATTTCCCGGGAGTAATGGTTGATCGAGCAAAATTTGATCAGCAACTTGTCGCCGGTGCGTCGAGAGCAGGCGCCGAGTGTCGGTTCAGAACCACCGTCTCAAAATTGGACCTCGACGGGACCGTACACCTGAGCACCGGCGAACAGATAAAACCTATAGTCTTGATCGGTGCGGACGGCCCCCGGTCTCGAATAGGCGATGCGATCGATTCTAAAAATAGTGAGGTCGTCGTGTCTCGACAACTCACTGTAGCGCTGATTGGTGCGCATAGCGCTACAGATATTTTTCTGTCTACCGATTACCGTGGCGGCTACGGGTGGCTATTCCCGCGGGGAGATATTGCGAATCTGGGAATTGGGGTGACATCAAACTCACTTGAAATGCTAAAACCTTTGTTAAACGATTTACATAAATCCATCATCGCTGTTAAGCGTGTTGGCCAAGACGTATTGAGCATTACAGGTGGCATTATTCCGGTCGGGGGTATGATAAAGCCACATGGCCAACTAGGCGCAGTTTTAGTGTTACTGTGTGGTGATGCAGCAGGTTTAACAAACCCAATTACCGGTGCCGGCATCAGCTCAGCGATCCTCTCCGGGATACTCGCTGGTGACGCCGCGAAAAACTGGCTCGAGGGAGACACAGGTTCGGACGAGAATTACGCCGAGGAGTTGCACGAATTATTTGGCGCCGCTTCAGCGCGGGCAGTCGATAGACGACACAAGTTGTTGTCCTGCTATAAGTCAGGCTCAGGTCCAACGACAAGCGATTTGCGTTCTGCTTGGGTCGCCTATCCGGAATATTGGACAGCCTGAGGCTACAAACGAGGGAGGGATCATGAGCTGCGTAAAATCTCCAGAGTCAACGCAATCGCACAGCCGGGAGGACGGTCGGGACTTCAATAGCAGCGCCGTAATGCAACCGAGAATGCCGAACCCAACGCCAAGAGAATTACGTAACGGGGGCCGGGTTAAGACCAACGCCAGACAACCAACTGGTATCTATCAACCGAACAACAACTTTCTCGCACCGCACATGCAATCCCCAGAGTATGTGCAGCTCTCAACCGCCGCCGCAATTACGCTCGGCATCATGCAAGGTAAGATGTATCGATGCGAATGCACACGCTGCTTGAACTTGTTGTTGACCTATCCCGAAGGTTGCAGGGCAAACTGCGCATATTGCGGCCTCGCCAGGCATCGAGAAGCGGAACGTGATTATGCTGATCGCAATTTCATCCGAGTTGATTGGCCGGCAGTACCAATCGACGACATCGTTAATATCGTCGCGAAAGACGTTGCAAACACGCCCTTCCATCGGATGTGTATTTCGATGATTACGCATCCGAAGTCTGACCGTGACACCGTGTCTGTCCTGAAAAAATGGACTGCTCAGATTGATCCAAATACTTTGCCCGTGTCGATATTATCGAATCCAACCACAATGACAAGACACGATGTGGTGACATTAAAAGATTTAGGCGCGGACATTTTTACAGTTGCACTGGACGCAGCTACTCCAGAGATATTCGATCGCACCAGAGGAAAAGGAGTACAATCACCTCACAAATGGAGCAAATACTGGGAGATCTTGCTCTCAGCACGCGAAGTCTTTGGCGCACAAAAATTCGGCGCACACATCATTGTAGGTATGGGTGAAACTGAGCACGAAGTACTAAAACTTGTCCAGCGTATTGCCAATCTCGGGGGCCATAGCCACATGTTCTGCTTCTTTCCCGAACAAGGTTCACTCATGGATCACCTCCCGGCCACACCACGTGACCAGTGGCGTCGGGTACAACTAGCCCGATATTTGATCGACTATCGAGACGTACAGATCGACCAGATGAGATTTGACAGCGAAGGTCGAATAACGGGATATGGTCTTACGGATTCGGAACTCTGCGACGTCATCGACGCAGGAATCGCCTTCCGAACTTCAGGTTGTCCAGGCAAGATTCAAGAAGACATTTCAGCCTGCGACCGGCCTTATGGCGATTCCCCGCCGAGCAATATCGCCAGCTTTCCCTTTCACCCTAGGAAAAAAGATCTCACGAAGATCCGTCGCCAACTCGACATTCCGATTGTTGTGCGCTGAAACACCGTCAAAGACTCTGATGTTTGTGTTTCGTCAGGCTAGCAACAATCGGAATTTACTCGACCTGACGTTCTATCATCAATGTCAACATGGACACGGCTACACATGACGTCTGATTTCCGTGTAATAGACACCGGTATACGTGAGGGACGCGAGAACATCTCTTTCGACCAGGCTATGATCGATTTGCATCGCGCTGGCGAGATCCCAGACAGTATCCGCTTTATCCGCTTTCCACCGACCGTGCTTATCGGTCGTCATCAAGTACTCAGTCAAGAGGTTCAAGTCGATTACTGTAATCATAACAATATCGGGATAGCGCGGCGACTCACTGGCGGTGGCGCCATCTATTTCGACGAAGGGCAACTCGGTTGGTCACTAGTATTTCACCGCGCGAGTCTAGGCATAGCATCCTTAGAGAATCTAGCGCGCGATATTTGTGAAGCGGCAGCAACCGGGATCCGCCGCCTTGGCGTCGATGCCTGCTATCGACCGCGCAACGATATTGAAGTTGGGGGGCGTAAGATCAGCGGCACAGGCGGATTCTTTGATGGTGATACATTGTTCTATCAAGGAACCGTACTGATCGATATGAACCCGGCCGACATGGTAGCGGCATTACGCGTACCGGCAGCTAAACTTGGCAAGCGCGGGATTGGGTCAGCCGCCGAACGAATCGTGACGTTAAAGGAACTTCTCGGTGATGCGATACCAGATCTCGCCACTATAAAGTCGGCATTGATCGAAGGCTTTACTGAAACACTCGGGATAATGCCGGTAATCGGCGAGGTTAGTGACCAAGAGGAAGACTCAGCACAACAGATTTTCTCGCAAGAGGTGGGAACAGACGCGTTTGTTACAGAAATCGACGACCCGATCTCGAGCAATGATGTGTACGTCGGATCTCACTCTGGCCCAGGCGGGACAGTCACCTGCTATGTGCGCCTAGAGGGCCCGCGGCAAAATCGGATTCGCGAAATCTTGATTACTGGTGATTTCTTCGTAACACCTCCTCGTTTCATTTGGGACCTAGAGGCAATATTACGCGGCCTCACGTTAGACAGGTTTCCAGAGACAGTGCAAGCGTTTATCGACGAAGCTGCGGTCGATCTACTTAGCGTCACGGCACATCATTTCGTTGTAGCTTTCGATAGAGCAGTTTCCCAAGTCACCTCGTCGACGTAACATTTAAAATGAAATCACTCGTTGCGATCCAACATACTTCAGCGGACTACCTCGGCTTGGTCGAGGACCACCTCGAAGGACGCCGAATAAGATTTACGTACTCTCGACCATTTACTGAACAGGGTAGCGTACCTTTGTTAAAGCGAGTCGGCGATGGCCTGGTGTTGCTTGGTGGTGGTCCTTGGGGCTCCGCCGGAATCCGAAACTTACCGAGCCTAGTTGAAGAAATAGAGTTGACCTACGAATGTCTGAGATCGAACCTCCCAGTGATCGGAATCGGACTCGGCTCTCAAATCCTCGCCCTAGCTGCAGGAGGCTCCACCATCGAAACACCATTATGCTTCAGTGCAGGATATGCCAAACGAACGACACCTAATGCCCTAAATGGTTACCTACCCGATCGCTACCCGCTCATAGAATATATGCGAGATAGGCCTCAACCACCCTCTGATGCTGCGATTCTTGCAGTGGATGCTGCCGACCGTCCAGCTCTTTTTCAGATTGGTGGTAATGCGTTCGGGTTCACAGGTCACCCCGGCGCGAAGCTCGCCATGGTCGAAGATCTACTCATGGAATTCGAGGATGGACCATCTGATCCCGTGCCACAACTTGATACCTTTCGAACAATGAAAACGGAGATAGAAGACACTCTCGTACCCATAATGACTGGGTTGGTGCAATTGACTAAGTTAATGCAAACTTGATGTTGGAGCTGCTCGTTGATAATGCAACGCAGCATCCGTAGTTTAACCTCGCACTTGCTACTGTTACGCTATTATATTAGTCTTATCTAATAAATATCCGCGATGAAATTCAAAACAAATAATAATGGCTGAAAAACTCGTGATAGTAATGGCCAATACGGATCCTCGGAATGGAGAAGAACTCGGGGCTCCGATATTCCAAGCGACCGTAGCTGCTGCTATGGAATACGATGTGGACGTAATCTGCACCGCCACGTCCGGAGTTTTGATGAAGAAAGGATTCGCCGAAAATTTATTTGTAAAAGAAGGTTCGCCAAAATCAGTTTACGACTTCATCAAAGACGCTTCTGAGGCCGGTGTGAAATTTTATTGTTGTTCACCTAATCTCGATTTGTTCGACATGACGAAAGACGACTTGCTGCCAGAGTGTGAGGGAATCGTTGGTGGCGCGCACCTGATCGAACAAATTATGGAAGACGATTGCAAAGTTTTGACATACTGACAAAGGCGAATGACTAAGCTATGACCGGTATCAATGCCACAAGAGTACAAAGCTACATCGGCGATCCAATTTCTGCCGAAGCGCCAATACCGCGCGCGGAACTAGAGGAGATCTTCGCCGATATCCAGGCCGATTTTCGTTATGATCACGAACTCAACGGCTGCCTCAATTGCGGTATCTGCACTGCAACCTGTCCGGCCGCGCACTATTACGATTTTAGCCCGCGAGAAATCGTCCAACTGTTGTGGACAGAAAATCTCGAAGGTGTCTATGACGCGATGCAAGAAAAGATCTGGGCCTGTGCCCAGTGTTACACCTGTGCCGCGCGGTGTCCATTCGGCAACTCTCCCGGCGGGTTGATTATGTTGATGCGCGAGGCAGCGATCAAACATGGAATGGAGTCGGCAAAGAACGTGCTGCGACCCTTCAGTCGAGTAATGTTAAAACTCATTTCTACCGGCAATCAGTTAGCGCCGGATATGATAACGGCAGATCATTTCGCCGACTGGGGGCCAAATGTCTCCAAGATTGATGCGCCGCTGGCCTTATTGCGTAAGGCAATACCCATGCCAACATTGAACACCACAAAAACTGCATGGGAGGTTAATCTCAAGACCTCGGTAGAGTTGTATACGATATGGGAGGCAACCGGCGTACTTGATCAGCTTGAGACAATCGATGAAAACCTATTTGACGTCATCACCGACATCATGGATGAGAAACGCGAGGACTGGGAAGACTTCCTCGAAGAGGAACAAGACGGTGATTAACAAAGAGGG
>CAYFFH010000135.1:0-7991 GCA_964342175.1 uncultured Enterobacteriaceae bacterium
CCTCCGGTACGGCTGCGGCTACTTGTTTTGTCTTGCGAGCCATCACCGACCCTGATATACCGACCAATGGTGGCTGTTTTAGGCCACTCAAACTCACTCTTCCGAAGGGCAGCATTGTTAACCCGCAGGAACCTGCACCGGTAAATGCGAGAACGGCGACTATCAAACGGATCTCGTCCTGCGTTCTTGGGGCTTTAAAAGAAGTGTTACCTGAAAAGGTTCCGGCAGATTCAGGCAACGAGCTTCTGATACTCATGCTGGGAGGTATCCGCGGGAACGGCGAAAATTACGTCGTAGGTGATATTGTTGCGAGCGGTAGCGGTGCCGGTCACCGCAGTGACGGTGTCGACATGATCGAAACTGATGCTACGAATTGTATGAATTTACCAGTCGAGGCACTCGAAATGGATGTGCCCGTTCGAATTAATCGCTTCAGTTTACGACAGGATTCTGGTGGTGCGGGAAAACATCGTGGAGGTCTTGGCTGTATTCGCGAGTATGAGGTGCTCCGTGGGGATGTCACTGTGACTTATCGCGGGGAACGGCATAACTCACCGGCAGATGGTTCTCAAGGTGGTGAACCAGGCGCCCTGGCATGTGCCACTATTTATCGTGCAAACGGCTTTTCGGAAATTGTCCCGTCGAAAGACGTATTTTTGCTATCGCCTGGGGACCGGCTGACGATTGAGACTGCAGGCGGCGGCGGATTTGGCAGCTCGGTGGAACGCGATCAAAGCCTCACCAATGCTGATCTCAAAAATGGAAAAATCAGCGCTGCTTACAGTCGAAAGTAGACTGTAACGGTGGTTTTACATAGTTAATTGATTCGCATGGAAGACGAAAAATGGATGGGGCAGGCCCTGTTACGGGCTAAAGCCGGCGCCGTGGCGGGAGAAGTTCCTGTCGGAGCGGTAGTAGTGTCCGGTGGTGAGATTATTGGTGAGGCATTTAACTGTCCTATTAGAGATGTTGATCCGACCGCCCACGCAGAAATTATCGCGCTACGCGCAGCGGCGCGATCTCAAAGGAATTATCGCCTTGATGATGCGGATCTCTACGTTACCCTAGAACCTTGTGCAATGTGCGGCGGAGCGATGCTACACGCTCGTATTCGACGATTAGTTTTTGGTGCGTTTGACCCAAATTCTGGTGCGGCTGGAAGCGTTATCGACGTGCTCAACCAACCTCGATTTAATCACCAGATCGAAGTTAAAGGAGGAGTTTTGGAGCACCAATGCGCGGCACAACTGCAAGATTTCTTCCGTGAACGGCGTTGAAGTTATGATCGAATTTGAACAAGAGCAACTTGAATCGCAGGCCCAACGCCTGGGCGACCAATTAATCCAAAAAAGGTGGTCGTTGGTTACAGCCGAGTCGTGCACCGGCGGTTGGATTGCACAAACAGCGACTGCAATCGGTGGCAGTTCTGCTTGGTTCGATCGCGGTTTCGTGACCTACTCCAACCGTTCCAAGATAGAGGTTCTTGGAGTCGCCGAATCGAGCCTTCAGAAATATGGTGCTGTAAGTGCTGAGGTCGCTAGAGAGATGGCGCGCGGCGCATTGGTTACCGCCAAGGTCGAGATAGCCGTTGCAGTCACGGGGATTGCCGGACCGGAAGGCGGTACTTTGGAAAAGCCGGTCGGTACAGTATGTTTTGGCTGGTGCACAAAAGGCAGGGAACCGATTAGTCGGGTGATGTGTTTTGAAGGTGACCGGCGAAGAATTCGCGCGCGAACTGTTGCATCGGCCTTCGCTGGTTTGTTCGACCTACTTGATGGTGAGCAGCCGCTAGAACCCTAAAATCTTGCATGGAAGGTGTTTTTTTCACCAAGTCAACCGACTAAGGAGTTGCCCTAAGTGCTTCTGGAATTATCATTTTCAATCAATTGCCGCGGAAAGCGAGTTGAAAAATCCCCCTCGCTCATTAAACGATGGCGTCAATTGTGCGATAATCAGTCTTAACGAGATACTCCGGCCGCTCGTCTTAAAGGCCAAAAATATAAGGTCGGGAAGATCTATCAAAGCTAGTTAATGCTGCGGGGAGGAATCAGTGGACGAAAACCGCGAAAAAGCGTTAGGGGCGGCGCTTGCACAAATCGAAAAACAATTCGGCACGGGTTCAATCATGCGCATGGGGGACCCCGGTGCGGTTCGAGATGTGGAAGTCGTATCGACAGGGTCGCTTAGTCTCGACATTGCGCTAGGGATCGGAGGAATGCCGAAAGGCCGGGTCGTGGAGGTTTACGGGCCGGAATCATCGGGTAAGACAACCTTGGCTTTGCACGTTGTTGCCGAAATTCAAAAGCAAGGCGGTACAGCGGCATTTGTAGATGCCGAGCACGCGCTTGATCCGCAGTACGCCGAAAAGCTCGGCGTCAGTATCGAAGACCTTCTGGTTTCGCAGCCCGATCATGGAGAGCAAGCGCTTGAAATTACCGATATGCTGGTCCGCTCAGGTGCCGTTGATATCGTTATCGTAGATTCGGTTGCTGCATTGACGCCAAAGGCAGAAATTGAAGGTGATATGGGTGATCACCACGTAGGTTTACAAGCTAGGTTGATGTCGCAGGCATTGCGGAAGTTAACCGCCAATATCAAGCGCGCAAATACTTTAGTCATTTTTATCAACCAGATTAGAATGAAGATTGGTGTAATGTTTGGTAGCCCCGAGACGACGACTGGAGGTAACGCATTAAAGTTCTATTCTTCTGTGCGTCTAGATATCCGCCGGATTGGATCGCTGAAACGTGGAGACGAAGTAATCGGTAACGAAACTCGAGTCAAGGTCGTTAAAAATAAAGTGGCGCCGCCATTTAAACAAGCGAATTTTGATATTTTGTATAACGAAGGGATCTCGTTCGAAAGCGAACTCGTCGAGCTAGGCGTATCTCACGGATTGGTCGAAAAGACCGGCGCATGGTATAGCTACAATGGGGAACGCTTAGGGCAGGGTAAGGAAAATGTGCGGGTGGTATTGAAGGAAAATAGAGAGATGGCTGCGGAAATCGACGCCAGGATCAGGGAGATAGCCTTGCCTAAGCCAGAGGCAATCGATCACGAGGCGTCAGGAGAGTTGGCCGAACCAATGAAGCCGGAGGAGGCTGAAGCCTGAACGATGCTGCTGTTGCGCGACGAATTCGCGAATTCGCGATCGCAGCGCTGACGCGCCGTGAGCATAGCCGTGTTGAGCTCAAACGAAAACTAGCTGCTAAGGGATTCGCCGTTCCTGATATTGATGTGCAGCTAAACCGCCTAGCCACTGAGTGCCTGCAAGACGATGGGCGCTTTGCTGAATCCTATATCAACTACCGAGCCGGACGCGGTTACGGACCCGTAAAAATTCGAGCCGAGTTGCGTTTGCGTGGAGTCGACGAAGCGCTTACTAACCTGTCATTTGAAACGCTTGATATTAACTGGGACGGGCGAGCCGAAGAGGTATGGAGGAAGAAGTTTAGTGGTGCGCCAAAGAATTTTGCTGACTACGCAAAACAAGCACGTTTTCTGCAATATCGTGGATTTAGTGGTGATCAGGTCGCGCGTGTGCTGAATGTCGACCATTTCGCATAGATCGTACGTCCAAATACAGCAAGGCTTGTAATGAAAAGCTCAGAAATTAGACGTGAATTTCTTGCGTACTTTGAAAAAAATGGACATATTCATGTCCCTAGCAGCTCGCTTGTACCGAGCAATGACCCGTCGCTTTTATTCACCAATGCGGGCATGGTGCAATTCAAGGATGTGTTTTTGGGGCGCCAGGATCTCGGAACCTCGCGCGCGACGACGAGTCAACGCTGCCTGCGGGCGGGTGGTAAGCACAACGATCTAGATAACGTTGGTTACACCGCTCGACACCACACCTTCTTCGAAATGCTAGGTAACTTCAGTTTCGGTGACTACTTTAAGCGTGAGGCGATTGAATTCGCGTGGAAGCTACTAACGGAAAGGTTCCGATTGGCCCCAGAGAAACTTTGGATCACTGTGTTCGACGAAGATACTGAAGCAGCCGATATTTGGCTAAGGTATATAGGTATAGATCCAGCTCGGCTATCTCGATGTGGCGAAAAAGATAACTTCTGGATGATGGGAGACACTGGCCCATGTGGTCCGTGTTCTGAGATATTTTATGATCATGGGCCAAAAGTTCCAGGTGGCCCACCTGGCTCGGCGGACGAGGATGGCGATCGTTTTGTAGAGATCTGGAACCTGGTTTTTATGCAATATGAACGCGATATCGATGGTAATTTAAACCGGATTCCGAAGCCATCGGTTGATACCGGGATGGGTCTCGAACGTATGGCGGCGGTACTACAAGGTGTGCATAATAATTACGATATCGACCTGTTCCGCAGACTTATCGATAGCGTTCGAGAGATTGTGCCGGACAAAAATCCAGAAGTAACATCGCTAAGAGTGCTTGCAGATCACATCCGATCATGTGCGTTTTTGATTATGGATGGGATTGCGCCGTCTAACGAAGGGCGCGGCTACGTGCTGCGCCGAATTATTCGTCGGGCACTCCGCCACGGCAACAAATTAGGCGCTAACGAGCCGTTCTTTTATCGCTTAGTCCCCGCGCTTGAAGCTCAGATGGGAGATGCAATAGTAGAACTCAGCTCTGCACGCGCACGTATCGAGGAGATCCTATATCAGGAAGAGGAACGTTTTGCCGAAACTTTAAAGCAAGGATTGGTGATATTCGAATCCGCTGTAGCAAAACTTGAAGGCGTCATAATACCTGGTGAGGTCGCGTTTAAACTTAACGACACTTATGGTTTCCCCGTAGACTTGACGAGCGACATCGCGCGTGAGCGCGGTCTGGACATAGATATGGATGGATATATCGCTGCTATGGATGCGCAACGAGAACGTGCGCGTGCTGCAAGCCGCTTTGAAAATTTGGATACCGCAACCGCGATCGAATCGACGGCTTTGGCGGCAATCGATCTCGAACAAGACTTTTGTGGATACGAAAAAAATGAAATTACGACCGTGGTCGCAGGCCTATTTGTCGACGGTGAAATGGTCACGGAAGTCAAAGAGGATGAAACAGCCATTATAGTTCTGGCGTCAACACCTTTTTATGCCGAATCAGGGGGGCAGGTCGGGGACCATGGGACAATCTCTACCGAAAACGCAGAATTTGTAGTGGGTGATGTGCAGGAACAAGCGAGACTGATTTTGCACTTTGGTAAAATGGAGACCGGAACGATTCGTATCGGAGATGGCGCGAACGCAGTTATTGCAGTCGATCGTCGCCAAGCAACGCGTCTCAATCATTCCGCAACGCACCTGTTACATGCTGCGCTGCGGATTGTTTTAGGCACCCACGTCATGCAGAAAGGTTCGTTAGTTGATCCGCGACGATTACGCTTCGATTTTTCACATTCTGCTCCAGTAAGCGACGAGCAGTTGGTGCATATTGAACAAATAGTCAATGCCAAAATCTGTGAAAACATTGTTGTTGATTCTGATGTCATGCCTTATGAGCAGGCGATCGAAGATGGTGCATTAGCCCTGTTTGGTGAAAAGTACGCTGAAGAAGTGAGAGTTCTGCGCATGGGCTCATTTTCGGTTGAACTTTGCGGCGGCACTCATGTCAGCCGTACAGGCGATATCGGATTATTTAAATTGATTTCAGAAGGAGGAGTCGCGGCCGGGGTGCGGCGAATTGAGGGGGTTACCGGGATGCATGCACTAGATTATGTGCAGATGCTCGGGCGTGATCTCAATTCGATTTCAGGCCTAGTCAAGGCGCCGATCAATGAGACGGAACAAAGAGTTGAAGGCTTAGTCGAGCGTATTCGTGCGCAGGATAAGGAGATCCAATCCTTAAAAGATCGCCTCGCCGGCCAAGCGAGCCGGGATCTAAGGGACGCGGCGACGATGGTCGGTGAAATTCACGTCATTAGTCAGGTCATCGACGGCGCCGACATGGCGACACTACGCAGTACCATGGATGGATTAAAGGATCGCCTCCGGCAAGCGGTGATAGTGCTCGCTGCAGTTGAGAACGACCAAGTTCGGTTAATTGCCGGCATTACGAAAGATCTCACGTCGCGGATGACAGCCGGAAAATTGGTTAACTATGTTGCAGGACAGGTTGGTGGGAAGGGTGGCGGGCGTCCGGATATGGCGCAAGCTGGTGGCGACGATCCAAGTAAGCTTGAGGCGGCTCTAGCTAGTATCGTCGCTTGGGTTGAGGAAAAGGCTGGATAGTGGTTGTAATAAACTCCTTCCCGGCAATTGAAAGCTAGGTTTGTTTTAACTTTGTAATGATTGAAATGGTTGACCTATTCAGAGTCTCGATCGGAAAATTTTTATGAGCCTCATTGTGCAAAAATTCGGCGGCACTTCAGTAGCCGACCCCGAGCGGATTGCAGCAGTAGCGCGGCGTGTGAAGGACTGCCAACAGAGCGGGAATCAAGTCGTTGTTGTGGTGTCGGCAATGGCCGGTGAAACCGATCGTCTTCTCCGTTTAGCAAATGAGGTTCTCAAAAACCCAAAGGGACGAGAATTAGATGTGTTGTTAGCAACCGGCGAGCAGGTAACAATTGCGTTGCTGGTTTTGGCATTGCAGGGGCTCGAGGTTACGGCACGTTCTCTCACGGGGGCGCAGGCTCAGATCACAACTGATACGACTTATAACAAAGCACGTATTGTTAATATTGAATCAGAAAAAATTTGTTTGGCACTTAACGAGGGAAATGTTGTGGTTGTAGCCGGATTTCAAGGTGTCAATGAAGCCGGTGACATTACCACACTAGGGCGGGGTGGCTCTGATACTACCGCCGTAGCAATAGCAGCCGCGCTCGAGGCCGACGAATGCCGGATTTATACAGATGTAGAAGGTGTTTATACTACGGATCCTCGCCTTGTCTCGGAAGCTCGGCGACTCGATAGAATCACCTATGAAGAGATGCTGGAGATGGCGAGCCTCGGCGCCAAAGTATTGCAGATCCGTTCAGTCGAGTTTGCAAGTAAATACCGAGTTGCGTTGCGTGTTCTGTCTTCCTTTGAAGAAGGCCCAGGTACACTTATCACCTCGGAGGAAAACATTATGGAAGAAGCATTGTTGTCCGGTGTTACCTTGAATCGGGATGAAGCAAAATTGACAATGCTTGGTGTCCCTGATCGCCCAGGTGTCGCGAGCACTATATTAGGTCCGGTTGCAGAGGCAAATATTGAAGTCGACATGATTCTACAAAATATGGGGGCAGATGGTCTGACGGACTTTACCTTCACGGTGAATAGAAGTGATTTCGATGCAACCATGTTTATCTTGGAGCGTATCTCGGCAGAGCTGGGTGCGCGTGCTGTAGAGGGCGATAATAAAATAGCAAAGATTTCTGTAGTGGGTGTAGGTATGCGGTCTCATGCTGGCATCGCGAGTCGAGTGTTTGCAGCCTTGGCCCGTGAAGCGATAAATATTCAGATGATTTCCACCTCTGAAATCAAGATTTCTATCGTGGTCGACGAGAAGTACTCCGAATTGGGGGTGCGCACGCTACATTCGGAGTTTAAGCTTGAGCAGGCTTAAAGGACGGCAAAGAGTAGTTTTTAGTTGACATTTAACCGTTTTATAAGATTTCTAGAGGGCTGTGAGATACAATACTGGTGGCGTTTCGGATCTACACAAAAATTTGTACGGATGCGGTCGGATGAATCGACAGTAAATTAAACGCCGATAGACATTTTGGAGGTCGGGCATGTTAATACTAACCAGACGGGTTGGTGAATCTCTCATGATAGGGGATGATGTCAACGTCACGGTGCTAGGGATCAAGGGAAATCAAGTTCGAATCGGCGTCGATGCGCCGAAAGAGGTAGCGGTCCATCGCGAAGAGATATATCAACGAATTCAACAAGAGCAGGATGGCAACGAACCTGTAGCTAACGCGAACGAATAGATTGCTAATAAGAGTTTACGAGCGGGAGCCCCGTTATCCTGCTCCACATCGTGGAGAGGTGGCCGAGTGGCTGAAGGCGCTCCC
>CAYFFH010000136.1:0-7881 GCA_964342175.1 uncultured Enterobacteriaceae bacterium
GTCTAGATCATAATCGTGCAATGGCGCAATTGGCACAAAAGACGGCCCGAGCAGTATCCGACGTTCGTCGTGTAACCATTTGGGGCAATCATTCGACGACTCAGTATCCGGATCTTAGTAATGCAACGATTGATGGTAAATCTGCCCTCGAGTTAATCGATCAGGGATGGTATGAAAACGAATATATCCCGAGCGTCGCGAAGCGCGGTGCGGCGATTATAGATGCCCGTGGCGCATCTAGCGCGGCGTCTGCGGCAAATGCGGCGTTAGAGCATTTGCGCGACTGGGTTGTCGGCACGGCCAAGGGCGATTGGACTAGTATGGGTATTCTTAGCGACGGGAGCTACGGCATTGAGCCAGGATTAATGTATTCGTTTCCCGTCACCTGTGCCAACGGCGCGTATCAGATCGTGCAAGATCTACCAATCGATAATTTCAGTCGCACGCGGATGGAAGCCACGGAGAAAGAGTTGCAAGAAGAGCGAGATGCTGTGCAGGAGCTACTCGCTTGACAGGCCGAATCAAGCTTTTGTGATCACCGCAGAGTCTTGATAAATATAGAGAGCGGTCGACGATGATCGACAATGATGGATTCCGGGCAAATGTTGGTATCGTTTTGATCAACGGTCGCGCCCAGGCGTTTTGGGGACGCCGCGTAGGGATGTCCGCATGGCAGTTCCCGCAAGGCGGAATTCAAAAACATGAAACGCCTACGGTCGCGATGTTTCGCGAACTCGAAGAGGAAGTCGGACTGGGATCGCAGCACGTCGAACTTATTGGGTGCACGCAAGGTTGGTTACGTTATCGTTTGCCGAAAAAATATATACGACACTATCAAAAGCCAATTTGTATTGGTCAGAAACAACGCTGGTTCGTGTTGCGTTTGGTGGCATCGGAAACTCATGTCGATCTGAATTTCGGGTCCGAACCAGAATTTGATGATTGGCGTTGGATTGACTATTGGAAGTCGCTTAGCAGTATCGTGTTTTTTAAACGCCAGGTTTATGAGCAGGCGCTAAGTGAACTCGCCCCACTGGTTCGGGAGACAACCGCGGCGAATCTTCCGCTGGCCCCGGTGGAAGCCTAGCAGTACAAGCCAACATTCCCAAATTGCGTTGG
Organism: uncultured Enterobacteriaceae bacterium; assembly: GCA_964342175.1. Taxonomy (GTDB): domain Bacteria; phylum Pseudomonadota; class Gammaproteobacteria; genus UBA11873. The sequence goes on from CAYFFH010000136.1 coordinate 1,120, forward strand.
CCATCACCTGTGGTGGCGTGCGCATTAGTGGGTCCGAAGTTGGAAGATTATCAACAACTCGTGTGCTGGGAATAATGAGCAGACATTTGGTGTTCCCTTCCTATTGATCAGGAGTGAATTCGGCCCTTTCAACCTCCCAACGTTGTACACGGCCGCCGACTATTGTGCAGCCCAGCTTGACTGGAGTGTCGCTGATTTCAGCTATCCCTGTGGCTCGCCCATTTTGGCGCACGTCGACAAAGTAGCGAATTAGCCGAAACTTAATGTTGCGGGAGGGATGTGTATTTAGCAGGACTTGCAGTTTTCCGCCTGCACTGAGGTTTTGGCATCTTCCGTCGATGATTTCATCAAAGATTAGAAAAGATCTGGGCAGCCTCACTTGCTCGTCTGCGCCAACAGACGCCAAGGCCGTCGCGACGAGTAGGAGGGAGCTAGTTATTACTTTTCCGAATGTGGAAATCATTTCGCATCTTAACCTGGATTTTCTTCGACTGAGTGATGTCAATGGTTGGTATTCAACGAATCGGCGGTGTCTTTTTCTGAGCCCTGAGGGGAGTAGTTTTAACTACGACGCAGGGTCGAAATGAAGCTGTGGAAGGGCTCGATGTGGTTACTCACAGAAACTGTGGATAAAGGTGTGGACTAAGTGCGTATACGTAAGCTATTTTGCAGTTAGCGTAGAGTGAATTGTTAAATTGGCGAATTTTTAAGCAGTTTTATTTATTATAATAAAAACAAACAGTTATATTTAAACGCGCTGTTTTAGGTGATTATAACACGCGTCGTGTCGTTTAGCCGGTGAGAGATCGAACGGAAGTGTGCATAACAGCCGAGACTTCGCCGAAATAGTGCCTAATTCCCGAAGAAATCTGTGGCGAACGCGATCGAATCTGTGGCAATAGATATTCGGGTATCAATGTTTCCATTCGGTTAAGTGAGAATTGATGACTAAATCGACAACGATAGGCAGTAAATTAGACTCTGGGGGACAGGAGATCGACAATTCCTAGGGTTGCGCTGCCGCTATCCGGTCGGTGTCAGTCTGGTATTGGGGAGTCGAGTCACGTGGCGAGCGGGTGTCACTGCCCTTGGTATTGGACGCTTCTTTTTTCCAAGCGTCGTTGTCGGACCAGCGATAGTCTAATTGGACTATCTCGCCGGGGCGAGTGATCAATTCGAAAGCGGCTAAGGCATCATCTACGATCGCGCGCTGATTGGCCCGATCGAATGGTCGTCCTACCGTATGGCCCAGAGGATAGTCAACAAAAACACTGCGTGGCGCGTTGCCGGCCTCGAGAATATCGAGCGCGCTACCAATCACAACTGTGGCGATACCATGGGCTTCGAGATCTCGTGCTATCAGACACCCGGTCTGATGACATACGGGTCACATTGGGACGAGCAAAACGGTGTCCACGGCCTGAGCTTGAAACTCCGCGCGTAATTCTGGGATTAATTCTTCGCGCACTCGCCGCTGTGAGTAAATTCCTCCCATGCATGAAAACAACGACGGCGCGAGTTCTCCGAGCACACCACAGCGTTCGGCTTCACGCAGCGCCGTTATCGGCAAAATGCAATTCGGGTCTTTACGCGGGCTGGTCAGGTAATTTTCCGTAATGTGTGAAAAATGAATCGTGTCCTCCGGTGAGTCTTTCGGTATTGCTCGAATCGAGGTGTCGTCTTTGTAGTGATAGGCGACCTGGCCAACGGTGTAGGCACCTGACGTCGAGATAACGCCAAGCCGCGACTCGGACAATGGCTTTTGCATCGGTTGAAACGGGGGCGGCTCGTCGGCCTGGTGCCACCGGTAAGGTTCGTAGCCCAGATGTAGATATCGCTCTTTGATCGAAGCCATATATCGCACTGCCATGTTATGTTCTCCTCGTTAGTGGCGGATATACCGATCCATTCTAAAAAATTAGGAACTGGGTAGTTCCTACAAAGTCACTATAAAATTCCCTTTTCCCAGGAAGATTCCTTCGGTTTCTGCATACTGGGCCGTGGGTCCCTGAGTCGCGATTGAATTGTAAATTTTAGGCCGCCACGCGTGTATCGATTACGATAAGCACTTGTTTCATATTTGTGACCCGGGAATTCTCACCATGACAGACCAAATTCATCTGGACGTTAAACAATCGGTCGCGACGATTACGTTAAATCGGCCAAAAAAGCTTAATGCATTCACCGATGAGATGCTAATGGGGCTATGCAGGGCTATCGATGAATGCGACGATCGGAAGGATGTTCGGGTCGTGATATTAACCGGAGCCGGGCGTGGCTTTTGTGCTGGAGGCGATGTGTCTGCCATGGGTGCTGAGGCGGATAATCGTCCTCACATCACTAAGAAGCATATCGATAACTACATCCAGGCTTTCCCCAGGCGGATGGTGGCCTTTGATAAACCGGTTATCGCAGCTGTCAACGGCATCGCGACCGGTGGTGGAATGGATCTAGCACTAGCGTGTGATTTTCGCATCGCAGCAAAAAGTGCTCGCTTCGCAGAGACTTACGCCAAAATCGGCTTACTTCCGGGCGGTGGGGGTGCGTATTTTTTACCGCGTATTGTCGGCACCGCAAAAGCGCTCGAACTATTGTTGACCGCAGATTTTATCGACGCTGAAAATGCCTTGTCGATTGGGCTCGTAAATTACATGTTCAACGATGCAGAATTGATGGCCGAGACTATGAAAATTGCGGAGCGGATCGCATCGTTACCGCCATATTCTATTGCGATGATCAAGCGTACCGTGTACCAGGGACTGGATCTTGATATAAATAGTGCTCTCGAAGTGGTGGGTTCTCATATTGCAATCGCGAAGGCGAGCAGCGATCACGCCGAGGCTATAGCCGCTTTTCGGGAGAAACGGACGGGACATTATTCTGGATCATGAGCGCGAATTAAAATTTTATAATTAAGGATGGGTAGAGACTATGGTCGACACGATAAATGCGCTGCTACCAACCTCCCTGGTGGGTTCTTATGCACAACCGGATTGGCTCATTGACCGCGAAAAATTAGCCGGCCGATTTCCGCCGCGCACGCGTGCAATTGAACTTTGGAGAATTGATACTGAATGGCTTAAACAAGCGCAGGACGACGCGACCATCATTGCTATCCGAGAGCAAGAGGAGGCCGGTCTCGATATCATTACTGACGGTGAGGTACGGCGTGAGAGTTATTCCAATCGTTTTGCTACAGCATTAGAGGGAGTCGACATAGATAATCCGGGCACTGCCCTCGATCGCAGCGGTCACCCTAACCCTGTACCCCGAATTGTAGGGAAAATTCGGCGCAAATATCCAATTCAGCTAGAGGACGTTGCGTTTCTGCGTGCGAATACCAGTCGGCGCATTAAGATCACGGTGCCGGGTCCATTTACGATGAGCCAGCAGGCACAGAATGATTTCTACGATGATGAGATAGAGCTAGCACATGATTATGCGGAGGCGGTGAATACTGAAGTCAAAGATATGTTCACTGCGGGAGCAGACGTCGTACAAATCGACGAGCCGTATATGCAAGCGAGGCCAGAAAAGGCGCGCAAGTTTGGCATCGATGTTTTAAATCATGCCCTTGATGGTGTCGAAGGTGATACCGCAGTCCATATCTGCTTCGGATATGCCGCGATCATCCACGAGCGCCCAGAGGGCTATTCTTTTTTGCCTGAGTTCTCAGGGTGCAGCGTTGACTCAATTTCAATCGAAACCGCCCAATCGGGCCTCGACTGCACGATACTAAAGAGTTTGCCGGACAAACGGATTATCCTTGGCGTACTCGATCTGTCAAAACAAGAAGTAGAATCTGCCGAAACTGTAGCCAAGCGAATTCGACGTGCGTTGCCATATTGTGCTGCTGAACGGCTCATTATTGCACCTGACTGTGGTTTGAAATACCTGCCGCGAGAGATTGCTTTTGGAAAGGTGCAAGCGATGGTGGCCGGGGCGGACGTTGTTAGGCGTGAGCTGGAGTAGCGATCATCTAGACAGAACTTTAGATCGAGTGGCAGGGTCGCGAGTAGCAAGCGATTCGAAGGTTGTAAGATAGACATCGGTGCGGTCTGCGACGGACAGAATACGTTTGGTGTCCCCGCGTCTACTCCAATTGAATCTCCAACGCGATAGGTTCGTTGCCTAGTTCGAATGAGAAATCTGAGAAGTCTGGTGGGCGGAATCTGTTGCGAATATTGTTGCTAAAGCCGTAGGGTTCTGTCGGGACTCCCAGCGACGTTTTGTCGAGTACTTCATTGGCATTTAGATCTTGGTATACGGCTATTCCGTAGATTCCAGGATCGAGATTGGCGAATAGAAGTTTGGTTTCATGCTGCTCGGCAACAGGTGCAGCGCGCCAATCCGTAAATCGTTCAGACTCGAAAGCCGCTTGATTCAAGTACAACCCAGCAATAACGTTTCCTTTCCCGGGTTGGAGTCCAGTTACGCGCACCTCAACATCGGAAGCTTTAGCGTCTGATAACAAGAACAAGAACAAGAACAAGAACGAGGCAGCGATCCAGAGCCCTGAGTAATGTCGGTTCAACTTTTTATAATCTCCATATTGTTGTGCCGTTTAGTAAGGTGATTCATAGCGTATTTGATCAACGCGTTTAAACATTAAAAACGATTGCGCCTTGCGTCTTACGTGATTCGACGGCACGATGCGCAGCGGGTGCGTCGCGCAGCGGATATTCTGCGAAGACCTCTGTACGTAGGATCCCAGCTTTGATGTCGTCAAATGTTTGTGCTGCGAGGTCGAGCAAGTGGTCACGTTTTGCGGTGTGGGCGTATAGAGAGGGGCGAGTAAAAAACTTTGCGGTCAACAGATCTTGGCTCATGAGGTTAAGTGGCGCGGGTAACCCACTAGCAACGCCAAATAAACATAGGGTTCCTAGGGGTTGCAGACACCGTATCGAGTCGTCGAAGGTATCTTTTCCGATAGAGTCATAGACTACATCTACCCCTTGGCCATTAGTTGCGGCGAGTATCGCGTCGGCAAAATTATCGCGGGTATACACGATTGGGTGCTCGCACCCGAATTGACGCACAAATGCTGCTTTCTCGTCTGAACTTACTGTGCCAAAGACCTCAGCACCAAGGTGGCGCGCGAGTTGCACACACATCAAGCCCGTTGCACCAGCGGCGGCGTGGATGAGCACCTTCGATCGATCTTTAACCGCGTAGGATTGGCGAAGCATAAACTCTGCTGTCATGCCCTTAACCATGCTTGCGGCAGCGGTCTTATCGCTAATGTCATCGGGAAGTGGGAATAAACGATCGGCGGGGAAGTTGCGCGCTTCACAATAACTGCCGATCGGGACTCCAGCATAACCGACTCGGTCTCCCACCGTGACGTTCTTAACCTCGGAACCAATCGCCTCGACCACGGCAGCTGCCTCTACACCAGGGACGAACGGCAGAGGTGGTCCGGGATAAGCACCGATGCGAAGACCAATTTCCATCATATTCATCCCAACGGCGTGTTGGCGGAGACGGACTTCGTTAGCTTGGAGATCAGCTAGTGTTATTTCTTCCCAACGCAACTGTTCTGCTCCGCCGAACTCGTGGATCACGTGGGCCATTGTCATCAGTGATTTGTCCTTCAGTGGTTTAGAGGTAATTTTGCTACATCGAATGCAACTTACATTGGGATTGTACAGTTCATGTTCATGCCGCACTATCTGCGACACCACCGCGTGGTGCATTAATGGCTGTCCAGATCTTGGTCGATGTCGCCGGCATCGTCAGATCGGTGATCCCGATAGGGCCTAGGGCATCGAGCACCGCGTTCATTACCGTTACCGGCGCACCGATTGTCCCGGCCTCCCCGGCGCCCTTTGCGCCAAGCGGGTTGGTTGCAGAATACCCGTCGATCGTGTCCGATCCAAACATGGGTAAGTTGTCTGCACGCGGCATGCAGTAATCGAGGAACGAGCCGCTTAGCGGTTGCCCGGACTCCGGATCGTATTGTGTATTTTCCATTAAAGCTTGTCCGATACCCTGCGCGAGTCCCCCGTGGATCTGACCATCGACAATCATGGGGTTAATGATGACGCCTAAGTCATCGCCAACGTTGTAGTTAAGGATTTCAACCACGCCAGTTTCTGGATCAATCTCGAGTTCGCAACAATGCGCGCCGGCGGGGAAAGTGAAATTCGGCGGATCATAGAAAGCGGTTTCTTCGAGTCCAGGCTCAAGAACATCGAGCGGATAGTTGCCAGGCACATACGCCTCGAAGGCGACATCTTTAAAGGCCAAGATTCGATCGGTGTCCCCGACCTTAAAAAATCCATCGATAAAATCGATCTCTTCCTGCGGCGCTTCAAGCATATGCGCTGCAATTCTCTTACCCTTATCAATGATCTTAGCAACTCCGTTGAATATTGCGCTGCCGCCGACGGTCAGGGAGCGCGAACCATAAGTTCCTTGACCAAATGGAATCTGGCCGGTATCGCCGTGAATAATCTCAATGTCGTCTATAGGGATGCTCAACTGCTCCGATACAATCTGCGCAAACGTTGTCTCGTGGCCTTGACCGTGACTTTGGGTACCAGTCATCACTTTCACTGTGGCGTCTGAATTTACCCTAACTGTCGCGGCCTCGTAGCCTGCCATCTTTGCACCCCATGCGACTTGTGGTGCGGAAGGACCGGGTCCCGCTACTTCGACGTAGACACATACGCCAATGCCACGAAGCTTGCCTCGAGTTGCCGCCTCCGCGCGTCGCTCCTCGAACCCTGTATAGTCCGACGCTGCTAAGGTCAGGTCGAG
>CAYFFH010000137.1:0-7824 GCA_964342175.1 uncultured Enterobacteriaceae bacterium
CGTTATTCTTACTCATCGCATTGTGGTCACACCACCCATCGGATCCTGGTTGGTCGCACACGGGGACGGCAGATCCAATCCGAAATCACTGTGGTGTTGTCGGGGCCTGGATTGCTGATATTTCTTTGCATTTATTTGGCCGTTTCGCCTATGTATTTCCAATCATGATTGGTTTTGCGGGTTGGGTGCTATTTCGAGATCGTGCTGGCGATGACGGCTGGGATTACTTTTATCTCAGTGTGCGTGGTATTGGGTTTATTTTTACCTTATGCATGGGTTGTGGTTTGATCTGGGTGCGTTCGGGAGCGCTCCTTGGTGAACTCCCACATACGGCCGGCGGAATACTTGGCGACGTTGTCGGTGGTCTTGCTTTCTCTGTATTTGGTCAGGTTGGCGGCTCGCTACTTATGCTGGCTGCGTTTCTGACCGGGATAACGTTATTTACTGGCTTGTCGTGGTTGTCGGTCATGGATGGCATTGGCCGTTATACCTTACGTTGCTTTGCGCATACCAAGGGTTGGATCGAAACTCTATTCGAGTACATCCGAGGCCAAAGAGCGCGGCGAGAACGGGTCGCGATAGTAAAAGAAGAGGTCACAAAACACGAGCGACGCACACCTGTCTATATAGAACCGGTTATTACCAATGTTGTGGCGGGTGATCGTGGGGAGAAAGAAAAGCAGGCGATCCTGTTTCGTGATGCCCCGCAAACCTCATTGCCCGCGTTGAATTTACTAGACGAACCAGTTGTGAGTGTAGGGGGTTATTCTACCGAGGCTTTGGAAGCCATGTCGCGCCAAGTCGAGCTAAAGCTAAAAGATTTTGGAATTGAAGTTGCAGTTGTTGCCGTTCATCCTGGGCCTGTGATTACAAGGTTCGAATTATTGCCCGCTCCAGGTGTTAAGGCGAGTAGGATTAGTAATTTATCTAAAGACCTAGCCCGTTCCCTCTCCACCATAAGTGTGCGTGTGGTTGAGGTCATTCCAGGAAAATCGGTTATTGGGCTAGAGATTCCAAATGAGCGCCGCGAAATCGTCAGCCTGTCCGAAATCCTGAATTCGAAAGAATATGAAGCGAGCAATTCCAGACTAACGCTGTCGCTGGGTAAAGATATCGGTGGCAAACCGGCAGTTGTAGATCTCGCTCGAATGCCGCACTTGCTTGTCGCGGGGACAACCGGAGCAGGCAAGTCGGTCGCACTTAATGCGATGATCTTAAGTCTGCTGTATAAATCGACGCCGACCGATGTCCGTCTTATCATGATCGATCCAAAAATGCTTGAATTGTCAGTGTACGAAGGCATTCCAGCACTACTAGCGCCTGTCGTTACCGATATGAAGGAAGCCGCAAACGCGCTACGCTGGTGCGTCGCCGAGATGGAACGTCGGTATCAGCTGATGGCGGCGCTAGGTGTACGGAACATTGGTGGTTTCAACCGCAAAGTAGACGATGCCATAAAGTCGAAACACCCGATCTCGGACCCACTGTTCGAGCCGATGACAGAAGACGATGAGATACCAACGCTAGAGACGCTACCTTACGTCGTTGTCATTGTTGACGAACTCGCTGATATGATGATGACGGTTGGTAAGAAAGTTGAAGAACTCATTTCCCGCTTGGCGCAGAAGGCGAGGGCATCTGGTATTCACCTGATTCTAGCGACGCAGCGACCATCGGTTGATGTAATAACGGGACTGATTAAGGCTAATATCCCGTCACGCATCGCGTTTCAGGTGTCTTCGCGAGTTGATTCGCGCACGATATTGGATCAAATGGGAGCGGAAGCGCTACTCGGGCACGGAGACATGTTGTATTTGCCCCCTGGCACAGTGTTACCACTCCGCGTGCATGGTGCTTTTGTCTCAGATCAAGAAGTGCACAAGGTTGTGGAGCAATTGAAAGCAACCGGGAGCCCAGAATACGTTGGTGACGTATTAACCGGCCCCGAGAACGTGGTTGGTGGGAATGGCGTTGGTTTTGACTGCGCCGTTGACGATGCGGCCGACGAGTTTTACGACCAGGCTGTGCGTATCGTCACTGAAACTCGTCGCGCGTCAATTTCAGGGATTCAGCGTAGGTTGAAAATTGGATATAACCGAGCGGCTCGCATGGTCGAGGAAATGGAGCGTACGGGTGTCGTAGGTGAATTACAATCGAATGGATCTCGAGAGGTCTTAGCGCCGCCACCGCCAAAGGACTAACTCTTCAGGTTGTTGGTGGCACATTCACCACTAATAGAGGGTTTCGAAGCGCGGAGAATGGATACGATTCCGGAATTGTTCAAAATCTTTATGAAAGTGGGTAATTGGTTTGAAGTGAAGGAACCGTTTCACACCTGTGGACTCGCGTCGCATTCGAACCTACGTTTTTATCGTATTTTAGCTGTCTTCAGTTTCGGCATGGTCCTTCTATCATTCCAGGTTCTTGCCGAAGACAGATTACAACCGCGTACTTTGCTCGAGCAGTTCCTGAATGCTACCACTACGTTCCAAGCAAAGTTTGAGCAGAAGCTATTCGACGAATATGGAGATGCCCTTGAGACGGCCACCGGCGAAGTTCTGATTTCTAAACCGGGCAAATTTCGCTGGGAATACCAAAACCCTTATAGTCAACTGCTCGTCACCGATGGTACAACATTGTGGGTGCACGACGTAGACCTAGAGCAAGTGAGTATAAACCCGCTTTCTCACGGTGCGGCTGGTTCTCCGGTTGAAATCCTGGTTCGCGAGGTCGAATTAGATCAACATTATTTTATCGCTGAATCTATTGGCAAAGATGGTATAGCGTGGATATCGTTAACACCGCGGAGCCAAGGTGCCCAATACAATGCGATCGAAATAGGGTTTAGTGATAAGGCAATACACGCAATGAAACTACTCGACAATCTTAATCAGGTTACTGAGATTCAATTCAGGGATATCGAACGGAACGGCAAAATATCCGATGAGCGTTTTCGCTTTGAAGCAATACCTGGAATCGACGTCATGCGGGGGCCCCCCAGTTAGTTCGCGGCAGCGATCTGTGATTGAGCAATACATGCGACAACATGGCAGAACCTAAAACTCTTGATAGGCCATTAGCGGATCGACTGCGACCGATGCATGTGGGGGATCTCGTTGGCCAGGAGCAAGTGTTAGCCGAAGGAAGGCCTTTGAGACGAGCCTTGCTGGGAGAAACACTACATTCCATGGTGCTGTGGGGACCCCCTGGAAGTGGCAAAACAACGATTGCACAATTGATCGCGTGTCGTGCAGATGCCGAGCTTCAAGCGATTTCAGCAGTACTCGATGGGGTCAAAAATATCCGAGCAGCAATCGAACGCGCGCACGCGAACAAAGCTGGCATGCAACGTCAGACTATTGTATTTGTCGATGAAGTTCATCGTTTCAACAAGGCCCAACAGGATGCCTTTCTACCTCATATCGAGGACGGCACGATTACATTTATTGGTGCGACGACAGAAAATCCGGCCTTCGAGCTGAACAACGCCTTATTGTCGAGGCTCCGGGTCTATGTCTTGAGGCCGTTGTCTGTAAGCGACATAAGCGCAGTCATAGATAGGGCTGTTGCGGTACTTTCAGCTGATGAGCCGGTAGAATTGACCGCGAGCGCTCGTGAATTGTTAGCAACCATCGCTGATGGTGACGCCCGTCAAGCGTTAAACTTACTTGAGGTTGGTCTCGCGATGGCCAACGAACGAGTGATTGACGATGAAGTCATAAGCACGGTCATCGATGGAGGCGCGCAACGACGCTTCGATAAGGGCGGGGATGATTTTTATGACCAAATTTCTGCTTTTCATAAATCGGTGCGTGGGTCCGATCCGGATGCCGCATTATATTGGTTTTCGCGGATGCTCGATGGTGGTTGTGACCCCGGGTATATCGCGCGGCGTGTTTTGCGTATTGCGAGCGAGGATATTGGTAACGCCGACCCGCGAGCTTTAAGCACCGCCTTGGACGCGTGGGCTGCCTTTGAGCGAATGGGTTCGCCGGAGGGGGAGCTCGCGATAGCGCAGGCGATCGTATTCTGCGCGTGCGCGGCAAAGAGTAACGCTGTCTACCGTGCTTTCGAGGCGGCCAAAAATGAAGTTGCGGGCGGTGGTTCACTATCAGTTCCTATACATATTCGTAATGCACCAACCGTTCTCGCAAAACACATGGGACATGGCGCAGCCTACCGTTATGATCATGACGAGCCGGGCGGCGTTGCTCTTGAACAACGGTACTTTCCTTCCGAACTCGGTCAGCCGGTCTACTACGTACCTGTTGATCGAGGTCTCGAAGTCCAGATTGGGGAAAAGCTCGCACGACTGCGTGCAGGGCGCAAATAGCCCAAGTCCCGATAATCTAACTCATTAGGATTACGTCAAATCGTCAAATGAAGATTCTGATTACGATAGCTATCGGTGGTGCATTTGGCGCAGTGGCACGCTATACGCTTGGCCTTGGCGTTCACAATTTTTTAGGGAATAGTTTTCCGTATGGAACTTTAACGGTAAACGTCGTCGGCTCATTTGCGATTGGAATTTTTTATGCTGTGCTTGTTGAGTCCGGAACTGGGCTCGCGCACTACCGCGCGCCGTTGATGATTGGATTATTGGGTGCGTTCACAACGTTTTCCGCGTTTTCGCTCGAAACGATCCAGTTAATGGAAGCTGGAAACATATGGAAGGCGACCGCCAACGTTTTGCTCAATTTAGTTTTGTGTTTCGCTGCTTGCTGGGGAGGACTCGCTGTTGGCCGATATCATTAGCAGTATGACACAAGTAGTTGGGAGTCAAGTGTAGTGCAATAAGCTATGTCTGAAATTGTTGAATCTGCTAGAGCACTTCCGCCATGCTAATCTAGCCATATACACATTTAAAGAATAGATATGTTAGATCCGGTAATACTTCGAAATAATCTTGAGGTCGTAGTTGAAGCGATGAGGCGTCGCGGTCAGTCTATCGATTTCGAGTCGCACCAAGAACTTGAAGCACGACGTAAAATACTGCAGATTGAGACAGAACAATTGCAGGCCGAGCGTAATTCTCGGAGCAAGTTGATCGGCCAAGCCAAGCAGAGCGGCGAAGACGTCAGGCCGATGCTAGAGGCCGTCACAATATCCGGAGAGCAACTGAAGGCGAAACAAAACGAGCTTGAAATCATCCGGCAGGAACTTTCGGATTTTCTGTTCGGGTTACCAAATATTCCGCATGACTCTGTCCCCGTAGGCACGCAAGAAGCAGACAATGTAGAAATTCGGACTTGGGGGGAGCCAAAGCATTTCGACTTTAAATTGCGAGATCACGTCGACCTCGGGCTATTGCACAAGGGGATGGATTTCGAGGCAGGTGTTACGCTCGCAAGCTCACGCTTCGTGGTACTTTCTGGTGTGTTTGCACGGCTGCAACGTGCGCTCGCCCAATTTATGCTCGATGTCCATACCGTTGAGCACGGCTATCGTGAGGTCTACGTTCCGTATCTCGTTAATGAAAAAACTATGCGGGGGACGGGACAATTACCGAAGTTTAAGGACGACTTGTTTGAAGTGGCAGAACAAGGTTTTTTTCTTATCCCAACAGCTGAGGTTCCGGTCACAAATTTGGCGCAAGACAAGATCTTAGAAGATATCGATGTCCCTGCGAAATACGTTTGTCATTCGCCTTGTTTTCGAAGCGAAGCTGGATCTTACGGCAAAGATACGCGGGGCATGATTCGACAACACCAGTTTGATAAAGTCGAAATCGTACAACTAGTGCGCCCAGTTGACTCCTATATGGTGTTGGAGCAGCTAACAACCGACGCTGAAACAATCTTGCAGAAATTGGAATTGCCCTATCGAGTTGTGACCTTGTGTGCTGGAGACTTGGGTTTTTCTGCTGCTAAGACCTATGATCTTGAAGTATGGCTTCCTGGACAGTCTAGCTACCGGGAGATTTCGTCATGTAGTAATTTCGAGGCGTTCCAAGCACGACGGGTTAAGGCACGCTGGCGGAATCCTGAGACGGGGAAAGTAGAGTTATTACATACTTTAAATGGTTCAGGCGTTGCTGTTGGACGTGCGTTGGTTGCTGTTTTAGAGAATTATCAGTGTTCAGATGGATCAGTCGTGGTGCCGGAAATGTTGCGCACTTATATGGGCGGTGTAGAGGTGATAACGCCAGATTAATCAGCGTGCCTACGATTTCCCATCTAGACTAACCACATCAACAGAAATACGAAACAGATGACAGCAAGTATAGGGAAGATTGCACTCTGCCAATCACCTTTTTCGGCTTCTGGACTATTGTGCAGCATATGTTTGGCCGCTGGCCAAATGAATATCATCATGGCAACGATGAGCGCAGCGGAACCAATCTTCAACCAATCCATATGTTCCCCCACTATAAAACAGGCCGGCCCACTATTGCGAAATGCCGGCCTGTTATTTAGTTAACCCTTTCGGAGAATCAGTCGTCAGCGAAGCCGATTAAATGCAGCAGGCTAGTGAAGATGTTTAAGATACTGATATACAGGCTGACCGTAGCGTGAATGTAATTGGTTTCTCCACCATTCACCATTCGTCCGGTGTCATACAGGATGAACCCACTGAACAGCATCACGATCGCCGCCGAGAGCGCCAGCGATAGGCCAGGGATGGGGAAGAAAATACTAACGAGAGCGGCGGCAAGTACTACGAATAATCCGACAACGAGGAAACCACCCATGAAACTGAAATCACGCCGAGTCGTTAACGCATAGCCAGAGAGAGCAAGAAATATCACCCCAGTGCCACCTAGAGCGGTCATTACTACCTGCGATCCGCCCGGCATGGAAAGATAGTATCCAATGGTTGGGCCGAGTCCGAATCCGAGGAGTCCGGTGAACAAAAAGACCACGCCAATTCCAGAGCCGGAATTCGCGGTCTTTGGGAGGACGAACCATAGCAGGCCAAAAGCAATTAGAGTGCAGACAAGGCCAAACCCGGGTCCAACTCGTATTAATACAGCCAGTGCTGCCATCAAAGCGCTAAACACTAGCGTCATTGAAAGTAACGAATACGTGTTGCGGATCAATTTGTTGGTCGACAGAATCGATGCTTCGGACCGCGGTGCTGCGTAATTAGTAGCCATATTACGATGTCCCCCCTAAGAGACGGAGATAAATCAGATCTGATAGGTACAATAGACCCTATCGGATTAGCAAGGTTCTGCCTTTAATAATAATGGCGAAATTCGAAATTTCAACCTGTGTTTGTCGACAGCTTTGACTATAAGATTCAATCAGATACTCTTTTACCCTCGAAGTTGTCGTAAATTTACAAAAGACGGCAGAGCGATTGCGGATGTTTGCCCTTGATACGAAGCAGGCGGGTCTGCTGAGTAAAGTAGCGATCATGGTTTGAAGGCTGAGACGTCCGTGTTTTAGGAGAGGTGGCAGAGCGGTTGAATGCACCGGTCTTGAAAACCGGCAAGGGGTTAAACCCTTCGGGGGTTCGAATCCCCCCCTCTCCGCCAATGTTATCGCTAGGCTGCAGGTTGCTGACGTCTTGATAAAGTGCAGTCGCGTCACACAAAAGGGTTGCCATTTTGTATTGAAGGACAAAACGTTGGACCTCTGCAGTAGCGGGGATCCTTCCGAAACGACGGTTGGGGAATTTAGAAAGGGGATGGCTTATTACTCACACATTTTTCATCGTGCTTGCAGTGCTTATAGGTGGTGGCGTTCTCGCCTACCGACAAGCGACTTTGATGGTAGCAACGATAGCGTCAGGTATCGGTTTATTCGTTCTAGGTAAAATTGAGTCGAGTCTCGCGGTCAATTTGTTTATGACGCTGGCTTGGGTGGTATGGCTTTGTAT
>CAYFFH010000138.1:0-7776 GCA_964342175.1 uncultured Enterobacteriaceae bacterium
TGTTAGGCATGCCGCCAGCGTTCAATCTGAGCCAGGATCAAACTCTTCAGTTTAAGTTTTGTGTCCAGCTGAAGAGGCTGGACAAATCAAATTGACAAGCTCTATTTTGGCGTAACGCCAGATATCGCTCATCAGGGTCTCTGATGGAACTCAATCTTAGACGTTAGCGCCCACACAAATTACTTGGTCAGACTAATTTTTAAAGAGCTGGCAGGAAAGGTTTTCCCGCCGAGAGGGCGCGAATTATACTTACTTGAAGCACACGGTCAACGACCTATCATTTATTTTGTTTTTCAGTGGCTTACGGAGCCTGATTTCGAGATAATTGCGAGCAAAAAAACAGGTGGCCAAAGTCGACCTAAAAACGTATTGAGGGCTACAGTAAAATAGCGCTAAAACAAGCTGTGTGAATTTTACTCGTCGCCCAACAGAACTCGGGCAATACGCCTTTTGCCAACCTGAATAACCAACGGTCGACCGACTTTAATGCGTTGTCGCGCGTCGTCGATTTTGGCCCCGTCGATGCGAACCGCTCCCTGCTCCACCATCCTGCGTGACTCTGATGTACTCGAGGTCAGCCCGGCGACCTTTAGAACATTTGCCAACGGAAGACCCTCGGTACCAACCGCGACCGTAACTTCGGGCATGTCATCCGGCAATTGACCTCGCACATATCGCTGGTCAAAGGCCTGAAATGCCATGTTTGCACTCGCAGTACCGTGAAATCTACCGACGATTTCTGCCGCTAGTTCGACCTTAACCTCTTTCGGATTGCGGCCAGCTCTCGTGTCCGCCCGTAATTTTTCGATGTGCCGAAGTGATCGGGAACTAACGAGTTCAAAGTATTTCCACATGAGATCGTCGGAAATTGACATCAATTTCCCGAACATCTCGCTTGCGGGCTCAGTTATCCCAATATAATTGTTAAGCGACTTTGACATTTTGTCACCGCCGCTTATCCCCTCGAGCAATGGCATTGTCAAAACGACTTGCGGCGCCTGGCCATACGCCTGTTGCAACTGCCGCCCGACTAAGAGATTAAATTTTTGGTCCGTACCGCCGAGCTCAATATCCGCTTCCAGCGCGACCGAATCGTATCCCTGGATTAATGGATACAAAAATTCATGGATCGCAATAGGCTGACCAGCAGCATATCGTTTTTGGAAGTCGTCACGCTCCAACATGCGTGCTACCGTGTGTTTTGAAGCAATTCCTACCAAATCGGCTGGGTCCATGACTCCCATCCATTGCGAATTAAACACAACCTTAGTTTTTACTGGATCGAGGATTTTGAAAACCTGTTCGGTGTACGTTTGTGCGTTGGCTTTAACCTCCTTGGGGGTCAATGGCGGGCGCGTTGCATTCTTTCCAGTCGGATCGCCTATCATGCCCGTGAAATCACCTATCAAAAATATGATTTCATGGCCGATATCTTGGAATTGGCGCATCTTGTTTATCAAAACGGTATGTCCGAGATGGAGATCCGGCGCAGTTGGATCAAACCCGGCCTTAACGCGCAGCGGTCGTTTGAGTTGCAGTTTCTCTAATAGTTCTTCCTCGACGAGAATTTCCGTAACACCTCGCCGAATAATATCTAGCTGGTCTTGCATGCCTAACGATCGCCAGGACCTAAAGTTTGTAGGGGGGTAAGCGTATCACATCGTTAGCTCTCGACACATTGACCGAGAGTGGCCAAAACGTTATTTTGTTGCCGAGAAAAAGCCAAAGTTTGCCTGTGCCTTACAAAAGACAAGTCAAGTATGACTACAACGAAAAAGTGGCGCACGGTGCGGTCCGTAGATCAAAGGCTCGTGAACGTCAGATCGCGGTATGTGCCCTTGTGTTGTCAATTGCTATTGGGGCCATATTTACGCTCCGGCATATACTTCCAACTAGCGCAGCCACAAGCGACTTAAGGGCGACATCGTCGATTGTCCTAGAACTTCCCGAAATTTCCTCAACGTCGAAAATCAGCGCAGTAAAACTTCCGAACGATCGAATCCCGTTCGAGCCACGCACGTATAATAGTGCTAAGGCGTCAAATTGGTCGACCGTAACGGTCGCGCCAGGAGACAACCTATCTTTGATATTTGGACGATATGGTTTCTCAAAAAAGGATCTTCACCAAATATTGGCGCTCGGTCCAGAAGCAAAAAACTTACGCAGCATCAAACCGGGCCAACAGATCAAGGTTCGATCAGACGGACACGGGCGAGTCATAGAGATAGTTCAAGAACTTGATTATCTTCGTTCATTACATGTCGTAAGCGAGCTCGACAACTATTCTATGGCGATCGTTGAGATAGAGCCAGAGATTCGACATGCGAGTGCGCAAGCAGAAATAAAACATTCCCTTTTTCTAGATGGACAAGCCGCGGGGCTGTCCGATAAAACAATCATGGAGCTCGCCGATATTTTCGGTTGGGATATCGACTTCGTTTTAGATGTGCGAGTTGGGGATCGATTTAGTGTTGTATTTGAGGAATTATTCAAGGACGACGAGAAAGTTAAAAACGGAAAAATTCTAGCCGCAGAATTCGTGAATCGTGGAGAGAAACTGCGTGCTGTCTATTACTCAAAAGCCGATGGAACCGGAGACTATTACTCGGACACAGGGAGAGCCATGCGTAAGGCATTTTTACGCGCGCCAGTGAATTTCACACGCATCAGTTCTCGATTTAATTTGCGACGGCGCCATCCAGTGTTAAATACGATCCGCGCGCACAAGGGAGTCGATTACGCTGCGCCGCACGGAACGCCTATTAGAGCAACCGCCGATGGCAAAATTATCTTTGCCGGAAACAAGGGAGGATACGGTCGTACCGTTGTTATTCAGCATGGGGAATCGTATAGCACGCTATTTGCTCATATGTCTCGGATATCACGCGGCGTCAAAAATGGCTCCAGAATTAAACAAGGACAAACCATCGGCTACGTCGGAAAAACTGGACTCGCGACTGGACCACACCTACATTACGAATTTCGTATTAACGGTGTACATCGAAACCCACTAAAGGTTAGGTTACCAGAGGCGTTACCGCTCGAAAAAAAATATATCGCAGATTTCCTCTCGAGAGCTGAACCGCTACTAACTCAACTCAACGGGCTCAGTGATGTAGCAAAATCAGACAATTTAGTGGCAGACGCTGACCCGCAAATTAACCAAGCGTCATCAACTCCGACGCGTTCTAAAACGCAATAACCTAAACGGCAAGTCGAAAACTTCGGATGAGCCTATATATTGGCCTCATGTCTGGAACAAGCATGGACGGTGTGGATGCCGCCTTGGTTGAATTCAGTGACCAAAAGATCTCAGTTATCCGATCATCCACAACACCATATCCAGACAGACTTCGAGCCCAGCTTAGGGAAGCTATAGCGCCAGGTGCTAGGCTTTCGCTTCATGAGATCGGTACATTCGACGTATCGATAGGGCGCGCATTCGCGAAGGCCGCAGAAGCGATACTAGAGCAAACCGAGACACAAGCTACCCAAGTGGTCGCGATCGGCAGTCACGGACAGACATTAAGACACAGCGCCGAATCGGATCCTCCGTACAGCATACAAGTCGGTGATCCTGCAACTATTGCGTACCGCACGTCTATTACAACAGTAGCCGATTTTCGATCTATCGATATCGCATCCGGTGGTCAGGGTGCACCGCTTGTACCGGCGTTTCATGACGCCTGGTTTCGGGTAGCAGGAAAAGACATCGTCATCGTAAACATTGGCGGTATTGCCAATATTACTGTGCTACCGGCCAAGCCCAGCGACTCGATAGCGGGCTTCGACACCGGACCGGGAAATTGCCTTTTGGATGACTGGATATCACACATTCGGCAACTTTCCTGCGATCAAGACGGGCTATGGGCAGCATCCGGGAACGTATGCGCCGGCCTGTTGGGACGGCTAATGGAAGATAAACATATTTTGCGAACGCCACCAAAGAGTACCGGACGCGAGTATTTTAATCTCACGTTTCTCGGGGGCATTCTCAAGCAAACGGGGAATCTAAATCTGAAACCTGAGGATGTTCAGGCAACCTTGCTCGAATATACCGTCACGTCTATCGCCCACGGCATACGGCAAACCGGTATTTCCGCGAAAAAGGTGTATGTGTGTGGGGGCGGGGCTCAGAATGGGGTGTTAATGAACCGCCTTCGCGCGTCCTTACCTGGATCGTCGGTGGCCTCGACGGCAGAACGCAACATCGAACCGAGCGCCGTCGAAGCTGTGGCATTCGCCTGGCTCGC
Source organism: uncultured Enterobacteriaceae bacterium (assembly GCA_964342175.1). Lineage (GTDB taxonomy): Bacteria > Pseudomonadota > Gammaproteobacteria > UBA11873. The sequence continues at coordinate 4,254 of CAYFFH010000138.1, forward strand.
GAGACAGCGACTCAATTTGACACCCGTTCCGGTTACTACTGGGCGCCACACGCTGAGTCGAATCCTCGGGACGGTGTCTGTACCGACAATTTAGGCCATATTGGTTTGTTATCTAAGTAAGGAGAAACGCCATACACCCAGTTTTAGCGTTTTGGAAGCGGCAATATAATTACACTGAAAACGAGGATCCACATCCGCACGTTGTTTGAGCATTAGGATTACGGATAACAAACTGCGCCCCTTCCAAACCCTCGCTGTAGTCGATTTCGGCTCCCATCAAATACTGAATACTCATTGGGTCGATGAGTAATTTGACCCCACCATTCGTCACAATAGTATCGCCGTCTCCTTCTTTTTCATCGAAGGTGAAACCGTATTGGAAGCCCGAACAGCCGCCTCCAGAAATAAAAACCCGAAGATGCAGCGAATCATCGCCCTCTTCTTCGATCAGCGTTTTTACTTTTTGGGCCGCCGAATCGGTGAATACTAAGGGTGCTTCAACTGAAATTTCTGTGCTACTCATACTTGGTTCTCTTTGCTGACCTTAAGTCAACTTCAAATCTTAAGTGTTGGGTTACTCACTCGATGGGTTCCGACACGCCGTGACCCAGTGCTAATTGCGGACTTCCTTCTTCCGAAATGCGGAGCAAATTCCCATTAACTTCAGCGCCCATTGCCATCTCTATAAGGCCATAATAAACATTCCCTTCGACCCTAGCACTTGACGCTAGTTCCACATGCTCGCGGGCGTAGACATCGCCTTTCACAACGCCATTCAATATAATGAACGGTACTTTCACTTCGCCCTCTATCGTACCCCGATCGCTAAGAGTGAGCATCGCATGGCCATCCTCATCAGCCAGCACATTGCCTTTTACGACACCATCGATATGTAAGCCGCCCCTGAATCGAAAATCTCCGATAATTTGAGAATTCTGCCCGATCAATGAATCGACTGACGTCGGCTTGCGTTTTTTACTCTTCCGTAACATTTCGATCTTCTGCCTAAGTGATTATCTTTGTCCAGTCGTAGCTTGTATTGAGCGAACTCTTCTTCCGGCCGCCCTCGTATACTGCAACATGTACTTCTTCTGGCGCAAAGTTGTCGGGCAACCGCTGGACGTCCTCACTGCGGCTAAAATGCTTAAATTTAAAGGCCAAACCACCGCCTATGAGGTTCCGCTAGGTCAACCAGCGCAAGCTTCTGGACGGCGCCACCGAGATATCCTCAAATCTCCACATCTACATGCCCACCTACGACCTTATCATCTTTGTTCATATGGGTTAAGAGACAAACTTGTATAGATAACGACCATCACCGGAATCAAACAGCTTTAAACCCTGCACGTCCGCCCCGGTCGCTGGATCTGTTGACGACAATATATCGCGGCTCCAACTTCGAATCAGCGATTTCAGATCGCAACCCCGAGAGGACTTTTGCAGCTCAAACCGAGCAAATTCGTCTATTTCAGCCGCTTTTTCGAATTTCCCGCTAAATCTCAATAATTCTTTGTTGTGCCGTTTTAAGTCAACATAATCACCCATTATTCCGTGCTTGACCGACGCTGCGCCCATTGCGTCAAACACAGGCCACCACTGCCCATAGTGATATGCGGGGTACCGATTGCGCCAATAACGCTCAAGACGAGTCCAACCACCACCACTCGCTGCAGCTTTGGATGTGGCCTGATGATGTGTTTTACCTAATTTTCTCCGGCTAGTCGAATAACTTAACCTTACTTTGAATTCAGGATTAAAATGTCTGTAACGCTTTGGAGGAATTTCGGATTGGCGGTCGGAGGGTAACATATTGTTCATATTGGTCAATAAGTTAGCACGAACACTATTAGCTCAATGTTCGGCTTGTCGAAAGTTCAAGGGGACCTCCAATTGCAGCATTTGCCCGGCGAATACGCGAGTTGGATCTGAGGTGAGGAACTAGCAGATGGAAATGACAGCAGGAATTGCGTTGGCAGCCGGGGCAGGGTGGGCAAGCGGGATCAATATTTACGCAGTGATACTGACCCTCGGATTACTCGGGTCGACTGGTTATATGACACTACCCCCTGATCTTGAAATCCTGACAAACCCGTTGGTAATTGGAGCCGCCGGTCTGATGTACTGCGTGGAATTTTTCGCTGATAAAACACCAGGTGTCGATACGGGCTGGGATGGCATACATACCTTTATCCGCGTTCCCGCGGGAGCAATAATCGCTGCAGCGGCACTTGGAGAAATGCATGTAGCAATCCAAACCGCAGCGTTCATCATTGGCGGTGGCCTGGCCGCAAGTAGTCACGCGACAAAAACAGGAACCCGCGTCATATTAAATACCTCGCCAGAGCCGCTCTCAAATTGGACGGCATCGGTTGCGGGAGACATCATCGTGCTTGCCGGACTGTGGACAGCCCTTCACTATCCGGTCGTATTCATCGTTTTACTCACCGTCGTTGTTGCTTTCACTATCTGGTTACTACCAAGACTATGGCAAGGGATAAAGCAGGTGTTGCAGTCGGGAAAAATCGCAGGGAAGCCTGAGGTAAAATCAGTGCTGACGCTATAGTAAGATAACCACGTGAGCTACTTTAACCGAATCCTAGACACAACTATGACTAAAGGACTCGTCGGATATTGATGTATCTCTGGGTAAAAGCGCTACACATTATTTTCATGGTAACGTGGTTCGCCGGCCTATTTTATTTGCCGCGACTGTTCGTCTACCACACCGATGCGAAAGATGCGGATGGACGAGAAAGATTTAGAATAATGGAACGAAAACTCTACTATCGAATTATGACGCCGGGCGCAGCACTGACTATAATTTTAGGTACCTGGTTGATGGTATTGCGAGGGGTTGATTGGGTAGGGGCAACGACGTGGCTACATATCAAACTTTTGCTGGTTGGGATCTTGGTCGTCTATCATCTCTACCTTGGCCATCTAGTTACCCAATTTCGAAAAGAAAACAATAACCACAGTCACATTTACTATCGTTGGTTAAATGAATTTCCAGTGCTTATTTTAATCTTGGTTACCTTATTGGCAGTAGTCAAACCAATGATCTAGATTTCCTGAAACGTCCAAATCTCAGGCATCCAGCATTCGTCCATGCGTGTAAAAAATCAAAGCAGTACCAAATGAACGGCACTTAATGCAACTGGCCCAGTGGGAATACCTGGATTTTGTACCCGCACTTTCCTCCTGGAGGCACTCTCACATTATGTAAATGTTACATTTCACTCCTAGCATTGGAGTCCCGATTTGCCGACACGGGCAGCAGTTTTACAGAGCTACATCTATCGATTCCTGTGCCTGGCCAGTGTCATAATGGGCGCTGTCCGGGTTGTCGTTTTATAGACAGGTTCGGGAAATGGAGCAGAGTAACCAAATTAATGAGGATCGAAACACGTCGTGTGCTCGTTCCTAAGGGAATCTAACCGATGTCTAAACGTTCTATCGAATTATTCGATCAGGCCAAATCTTTCATTCCTGGCGGTGTCAACTCACCCGTTAGATCGTTTAA
>CAYFFH010000139.1:0-7664 GCA_964342175.1 uncultured Enterobacteriaceae bacterium
ATTACCGAGGCGATCATGAAATTACCGGTGATTTTTACGACATTTGCGGCGATCGGTTCGCTACCGACCACGAATGTCCTTTGGCCCATCGCGTGGAACGCTGGCTCGCAGTGTTTGATTGCACTGGGGTCGCCTGCAGCAACGATAAACAAGTTCCCCTCAGCCGCCGCGTCTGGTCGCCCAAAAACAGGTGCAGACACGTAACCTCGGCTGGCGTGTGTGTGCGCTTCGCTGAGCTGCCGCCCCATTGCTTCGCTAATTGTAGCCATCGAAACATGGACAGCGCCTTCAGGCATGATACTAAGAAAATCAACATCTCCGAACACGACTTGTTCGAGCGCTCGGTCGTCCGCCAGCATACTTATCACAAGGTCGTTTGCGATTGCCTCATCGATCGAAACAACTTGAGCTCCGTCAGGCGCAAGGACTTTCGCCTTCTCTTGTGTGCGGTTATAAACTTGAACTTGATGCCCTGCCTTTAGTAAGTTTCGCACCATGCCAAGTGCCATGCGACCGATACCGATAAATCCTATGTTCATATAGATCCCATATTTGTACTATCCACCTTTATTTCCCTCGACGACATTTCATTCACGCTATAAAGAATCTTTAAATTTATACATTTCTCGCAAAATTCTCTGCCTCATAGATAATCGCTTCGATTGGTCGGGGTGTGACGACGTCACCGATCTTTAGTGCAATTCGTCCGTCCGCAACGAGTTTCTTATAAAGAGTATCATTCGGGCTACGCGTCATGCCAAGAACGATCGTGTCTATATCATTAATGTGTCTCTCCGACAATGTCCCATTTTCTCCATAAAGCTGAGTATGGCCGGTCACCATGATACGGTGGCGAAGAGTCGTCGCGCCCACGTTTAGAGGGCGAAATACATGTGGGTAGCGATTTATCGGCTTCATCGGTTTGCTCAATATAGGTTAGCGGTATGATATTGCCATAGAATGCGGTGCTCTTCTTGGAGCAGATGGGCAATAAGTATAATGGTGCAGCATAAGAGTAGATCGTGGTTGCTTAGGTTGAGTAAATAGGAGATTTTATGAAAATCCGAATCGAATATTGCATGCAATGAAATTATGAGCCAAAAGCCCTCCGTGCGAGGGATTTTCTCGCGTCACTAGGAGTCCACGAATTTGAATTAATCCAAGGATCGGGTGGAGTTTTTGAGATTCAAGTTGACGGGGATCTCAAATTTTCAAAGAAAGCGTTGGGCCGGTTCCCAAGTTGTGTAGATTTGGAGCGACTGGTTGGCGGTTAGCACCTTAAGAAATTTTTCCACCGAAAAATTGATTCGAACTCTGGGGAAAGTTGGAATTCCTATAATCAAATGTTCGAAGTAACTATTGTTACTAAGTTCTTAAAATACGGTATACCAGATACGGCAATAAAAGATACCGAGGTGCCGATCGAGCATCCTATCTCGGGATAAATAGAGCAGAATTTAGAGGTTTTTCAATGTCGATTCCATTTAGCAGCTCGGTTCAGAGCGGATCACTTTTTGGATTCTACGATCCAAAATTCGAACGTGTAGCTGAAGCATTCGAGAAAAATTACAATGAGCGAAACGAACTTGGTGCTTCGGTGTGTGTGACACTCGATGGCGATACAGTTGTCGACTTGTGGGGGGGGACCGCGCGCGCTGATAGCGGTAAAGGATGGGAGTCGAATACCTTGTCGGTTGTTTGGTCATCGACTAAAGGCGCCGTCTCATTTTGTGCACATGTATTGGCCTCGTCTGGTCGCCTCGATCTTGACGCGCTTGTCACTGACTATTGGCCCGAATATGGACAGAACGGGAAAGCATCGACTAGCGTAAAAATGTTATTGAGTCACCAATCGGGAGTATGCGCTGTGAGCGAATCACTACCTCTTGGCGCCTATGCAGATTGGGACTTGATGGTGCAGGCGATTGAAAGACAAAAACCGTTTTTCGAGCCCGGCACCGCCCAGGGCTATCAAGCTTTAACGTACGGTTGGCTTGTCGGTGAACTTATCCGCAGGATTAGTGGCCAATCACTCGGGAATTTTTTCCGTCAAGCGATTGCTGAGCCCCTCGGTATCGATTTTTGGATTGGGCTTCCGTCAACTGACGAACCACGCACAGCACGGATGATACTACCTGAACCAGACTTAGAAAATTTGTCACCGTTTATGGCTGCTATGACCGAACCCGGAAGTTTACAGGCACTAGCACTAGGCAATAGCGGTGGTTATATGGACTATGGAGAGGGGAATGTCCGTAACTTTGACACGCGGCTCGCGCATGCTGCTGAAATTGGAGCAGCGGGTGGTTTGACAAACGGCCGTGGCTTGGCCGGTATGTACGCACCACTCGCCCTTGGTGGACGCCCAAATGGTGTAGAGTATGTGTCCCCAGACACTCTCGCGCGTCTCGGAGCCGTGACATCGGCGAGTAGTCGCGATATGACGTTATTGGTACCAATGCGTTTCTCGCTTGGGTTTTTCAAAGCGATGGATAATCGTCGAGGGCCGCCCGGGATGCGGGACAGTATGTTTCTTCCTGAGGCAGCGTTTGGTCACCCTGGCTACGGTGGCAGCGTCGGATTTGCGGATCCCCAGGCACGGATTTCATTCGGTTATAATATGAATCGTATGGGTCAAGGGATGCTTTTGAACGAGCGAGGTCAGAGTTTAATTGATGCAGTTTACCTATCTCTTGGCTATCGTTCGCGTGAATCGGGTAACTGGATTAGGTAATTGGTTCAGGAGTTAGACCACCCTCAAATCTAACAAAGAATTGATTTGGCTGGTTGCAAAAGATCAAAAATTTTCTCGTAATTCTCTCCTTTAACTTTCACGCTGCACAGAATCATGCGACTCTCTCGGCCGCATGAAAATTAATAAACACCGACGTTTGCGGATCCTAGGTCTAGCACTTCCCATTATTGGCGGCATGATGTCGCAAAATATTCTCAACGTTGTTGACACCGCGATGGTTGGTCATCTTGGTGACGCGGCATTAGCTGCGGTTGGTATGGGTGGCTTTGTGAGTTTTTTATCAATGGCCTTAATTCTCGGAATCTCAGTGGGGGTGCAAGCGACCGCGGCACGCCGGAAGGGCCAAGGGCGCTTTGATGAGATGGCGGTAGCACTTAATGCAGGGCTCTTAGTAGTGATTTGCGTAGGGCCCATCCTGAGTGGTGTTTTGTATCAGCTCGCGCCCATATTCTTTCCCTATCTGGTGGAAGACCCTGAAGTCATTGCACTTGGGACACCTTATCTACAAATCCGAATTCTCGCGATTATTTTCGTTGCGACCAACTTTGCCTTCCGGGGATATTGGAATGCCGTAGATCGTTCTCGTTTATATATGGTGACATTGCTTATTATGCACACTTGTAATATCGCGATGAACTACGTTCTTATTTTCGGGAAATTCGGATTTCCAGCGTTAGGTGTGACCGGTGCTGCGATTGGTACTGCTGGGTCAACCGCGATCGGGGCTGGAATCTATATTTTCTTGGGCTTTAAATACTCGCGCGGCGAGGGCTTTTGCAAAAAGACGCCTTCGCGCAAAGACATCAAACAAATTGTACGTCTTTCCATTCCAAGCGGTATTCAACAGTTTTTCTTTTCTGCCGGCATGACCATGATGTATTGGATAATCGCGCAGATAGGTACCGCGGAACTAGCCGCTGCGAGCGTTTTAATGAACATTACTTTGATCGCCTTTTTGCCTGGGATGGGGCTTGGAATTGCGGCGTCGACGCTGGTTGGTCAAGCTCTTGGGCGGGGTGATGCCACTGATGCCAAGCAATGGGCATGGGATGTCGTAAAAGTGGCAATTGTCTTGCTAGGTCTGTTGGGAATTCCAATGGTGCTAGCGCCCGATATTATGCTGGGGATATTTCTGCATGACCCAAATACACTTGATGTCGCTCGAATGCCGATGCGTCTAATCGGTGGAACCATGGTAGTGGAGGCAATTAGCATCGTGCTGATGCATGCCCTGTTAGGCGCAGGTGATGTACATAGAGTAATGCGGATCTCTATTTCATGTCAGTGGTTCTATTTTTTGCCCCTTGCCTATTTAATCGGCCCTGTGCTCGGTTACGGATTGATAGGAGTATGGCTCCTCAATATTAGCTATCGCGCGATTGTGGCTTGTGTATTCGCACTACTTTGGCAACGTGGAAAGTGGTCCGCGATCAAAGTGTAGGGTTCGCAACCTAATGCTCAGAAAATTTCCCCTACGTCGCGGTCATGATAAAAATCAAGAGCGCAGATCATCTATTTCTTTGTCCAGTCAAATTATTTTTACATAACGATCCATACTGGAAGTCTAATAAACATTGGGTTCGATGACAAAATTCGCTATTGTTGAGAGACATGGTTTAGATATGGTGTGAATCGAATGGCCAGGTATAAAGATGTAATCGAAACAACAGAGCAGTTCCGATCAATTATGGGTGAGCCGATCGATCTCGTGACACGCAAGACGCTTGCCCACTTAGATAGACATTGTGGCGTTTTTATTGGACGTTCACCATTTGTGCTGCTTGCGTCGTCGAATGCTTATGGGAACTTCGATGTTTCACCGAAAGGCGATCCTGAGGGGTTTGTGAAGATCATCGATAAACATACTCTGGCGATCCCGGATAGACCTGGCAATCGAAGAGCAGATTCAATCGAAAATATTTTGCAAAATCCAAAGGTAGGTTTGATATTTCTGGTCCCAGGGAAAACAGAAACGCTTCGGATTAGCGGCAACGCAAAAATTGTAAGGGATACAGACCTCCGTACCTCCATGGCGGTTAGAGATCGAAATCCTGAGTTTGTTATTGTGGTGGAGGTAGTTGAGGCATTCTTCCATTGTTCGAAGTGCATGATACGTTCGAAACTGTGGCAGCCAGATCACTGGCCCAGCTTAGAGGGGCTCCCGCGCTTGGCGGAAACTATGGTCGATGCCGGTAAACTCGAACTCAGCGAAAGCGCATTGCATACGCTTGTCATGAATGATGAAGTTGAACGACTTTATTAGTATCCGATCTCGGCATACTGAATATGCCATCTCCAATCGTTGGTCGATTTGTGTTTTGCGCCAGATATCCATCGTACAAATCTGATTGAATAGCTAGAAAAATATCGATCATTGAGTAAATCTATTTCCACTATAATATTTGACGTCGGTGGTGTTCTTATCCAGATCGATGGCGTATATGCTTTGTCACAATTACTCGATGGTGCGCAGACCACAGACGAAATTCAAAGGCTTTGGATTTCCTCACCTTCAGTCAGAGCACATGAGACGGGTAAAATTTCTGCCGAAGAATTCTCTATTGGCGTGGTTAGCGACCTCAGGCTAAAAATACCACCGAAACAATTTCTCGCCGATTTTGTGAACTGGGTGAGTCGTCCATTTCCTGGGACCTTTGAGCTTCTGGATGCGCTACCGCAGGAACTCACGATCGCTGCACTCAGTAATACGAGCGCCACCCATTGGGAACGAATAAGGTCCATTGGTCTTGCTGAGAAGTTCGATCAAGTTTATCTCTCCCATGAGATCGGTCACCTGAAACCGGATGTGGAACCGTTCGAGATTGCTTTGCTGGGGTTGGGGACCCCTGCTGATGAGGTGGTATTCTTGGACGATAGTCTGGATAACGTTGAAACTGCTTTATCGATGGGGCTTAAGGCGCGCCGAGTGGAGAGCGCAACCCACGCGCGGGAGGTGCTGTCTGAATATGGACTTTTCTAAAGTAGTAAATGGTCGGCGGATCAGACCTAATCTCTATTATTCAGGAAGCAAGTATTTTGCTCCGTCTAAAGATTGGATGATAGTTTTATCATGAGTTTGAGTGGACGCTGCGGTTGCGGGCGCGTGAAGTTTACTATCAACGACGTACCGTTGTTTACACAAGCCTGCCATTGTCTAGATTGCCAACGAACTACCGGGAGTGCGTTTGTAATTCATTCTATTGTCGCCGAAACAGATTTTAATATTGAAGGTAGTACGAGCATGAACACCATACCTACTGGTAGTGGTGCGGGTTGTGACCTCCATTTTTGCACGATATGCGGCACTTATCTTTGGTGCCGCTATCGGTATCATCAAGTGCCAGTGATAGCAGTACGCGGCGGTACCTTGGATGACACAGCCGCGGTTAGGCCGCAGGTGCATATTTTCACCCGGAGTAAGCAATCATGGTTTCTTCTACCGGACGATGTTCCAGCATACGAGGGGGCCTGCGGCCGAGAAGGTGTTTGGCCAGAGGCGAGCGTTAGAAAATATAATGCGCTAGCTCCTATTAGCCAGCGCAGCTGATAATTTGAACATCCGCTACGATCGAAATTAACGTATTGGGTTTTTTGCTACGTCGTGGAATGGACCTGTATCCACACGGGGCTCCTTAGGTAAACCGAGCACTCGTTCAGCAATGATATTACGCTGAATTTCATCTGTTCCACCAGCAATTGATGTAGCCGGAACGGATAATAGGATCTCCGCGATGATCCCCTCCAAGGGCCCATCGCTACCCGATAACATTGAATCGGCACCAGCAATAAGCGTGTGTACGTCCGATGCAGCGCGTGCGATGTGACTTGCCGCGAGTTTCCCTAGCGAACCTTCAGGCCCTTGTGGATTGCCTAGTTTTTGGGCCGCTCTGGCACGTTCGGCAGTCCATTGGGATGCCTGAGACAGCATTAATAGTTTAGCGATCTCTTGCCGAGCAACTGGATCATTAATGCGTCCAGTTTTGCGAGCTTGAGGTAATATTAGATCGACCCGGCCAGCACGCTGTGGGTACCATTTATATGGCTCCATCGCTGTTGAAATTTCAGCACGTTCTTCGTCGTAGATGTGTCCGGAATGTTTTGGGACTTGCTCCCACCGACGTAGTGCATCTGCACCGCGTCGTTCGTGGGCGAGGGTTGTCATCGCAATTTTCCAACCATCACCGATGTCAGCAATTAAATGTTCGGCAGAGACAGTGGCGTCCGTAAAAAACACTTGATTGAAAGACTCGTGGCCATTCATTTGTCGCAAGGGCTGGATATCAATTCCGGGTTGGGTCATATCAACGACAAAATATGAAAGCCCTTGATGTTTCGGCAAATCCCAATCTGTTCGTGCTAGTAGGAGAGCCCAGTCTGCGTGATGAGCATTTGTTGTCCATACTTTCTGCCCGTTAATGATCCACTTTTCGCCGTCAAAATCTGCACGTGTGGTCGCAGCCGCAAGATCAGATCCGCTACCTGGCTCGCTGAATAGTTGACACCAAGTATCTTCGCCAGTGAGTATCCGGCGGAGAAATTGCGACTTTTGCATATAGCTTCCATGTTCTAGCAGTGTCGCGGCTGCCAACATGCGGATACCTGTTCGGGCGACGCCAACTGCACCGATACGGTCAAATTCCTCGTCAATTACCGTTATAAGATTATTTGATAAATTCTGACCGAACCATTTCACGGGCCAATGCGGCACACCCCAACCGGAATCGATCAGCTTGTTTCTCCATTCGATTAACCCACATTCAGTGTTCCAGTGCGATTTAAGCCAAGCGCTGACGGCGCGTCGAATTTCGACTTCGTTCGGGGTTTGTTCGACCAGCGTCATACGTGCTCCTCGATATACTGAATGTAGCGTTCTCTACACTGTGTCGGTGATCCGAAAAGCACCTCGGAG
>CAYFFH010000140.1:0-7600 GCA_964342175.1 uncultured Enterobacteriaceae bacterium
GGACTTACAGTACAACGATCAAGGTCCACCAAGGCGGAGAAGTCATTCATATGAGGGGGGAAAGGAGAAACGTTGTTGGTAAGCCGTCAACGACCATGCAGATTCTCCACTGTAATACCTTTTTTTTATCCAGACAGGATTCTAGCAATATGCCTGTTAACGTATCAATAACCAACCGATCCTTTCCGTAGAAGATTAAAGTGGTATTCGGTTAGATTGGTGCGGCCATAGCCTGCCAAGAGATTTGTTGTAGTTCTTTATGCGTGGCTATGTCTACCCCGTCTAACTCGTATTGACCCAAAGTTGCCGAATTTTCAACGACCATACGACAACGTTTATATCGTCGCTCCATGAATTGCTCTAACGCATCTGCCAGAGTATCAATGGAGAGTAATACTTCGCCTAACACTAGGGCATCCTCTACCGCCATCATTGCTCCCGCTGCTAAATGCGGAGTTGTAGCATGCGCAGCGTCACCGATCAGTACGACGCGCCCACGGTACCAGGGATCTGGGCACAGAAAAGTTTCGAGTGGGCGGTACACAATGTTGCTGTCTTCTCTTAGTTGGTCGCGCACGGCACCGATTATTCCACCGTAACCTTTAAGGTAGCTGCGTAACCTTATCCAATCTTCGCTAGCATTCCAGCGCATTTCGCTTTCAAGTGGCACATTACAAAATAAGTACATCGCATTGGGCCCGCACGGAGTGACTCCCGTTTTAACTGGGCCGCCGACAAACATGTACATAGCATCGATCTCTTCGGGTCGCACTGCTTGGTGGCGGAAGCATCCTTGGCCGGTATATTGCGGCTTTGGAATATCTGGAAAGCGTCGCGAGCGGAGATCAGAAAAGACCCCATCTGCACCAACTACCAGATCATACGTTTGTACTGACCCATCGGTGAAGGTGACTCTCGAGTATTCCCGAGTCTCGGAAATGGTCGTAATCGAAATTCCTAGCTGAACATTAACACCGCTTTCCCGCACATGTCGCGATAAAATACTATGTAGTACCGGGCGTAAAATTCCACCATTGTTAGGTAGCGGGGGATCGGTGGTAGGTGGTCCAATTTCCCCTATATAGGTGTTAGGCGGTGAAAAGATACGCACAGTATCATTGCTGCGTCCTTTGGAGCGCACTTCAGACTCTATTCCCAACTCCTTAAAGGCTCGAAAGGTTGGGCCGGTAATTGTGATGCCCGTACCTACAGCTCTCCACTTGAGATCGCGATCAATCAAGTCAGTCTTAATACCACTTTGACCAAGACGGATTGCCAATGACATCCCGGCGATACCGCCGCCAATGATCAAAACCTTTTGTACTGCACTCACTATCCGCCGCGCTCTATGATTTCCTCTATCATTCGTTCAGCCATCGCTTGCGCTTCGTCTTTTTTAGGTAGATTCCAGTAGAGTAAGCGGTTATTAATTGGATCCCCAGCGAAGAAATGTTCGTAGAGCAAGCTTCGACTGCCGAATGCTTCTCCGAGTAAATCCCAGGCGAGTTTAAAAACACGGACTCGGTCTTTGGCTGGGAGCCCATCTCGCCCTTCCATGTAACGCTCGAGATATGGCAGCAATGCGGCATTTTCGAAGTCGGCCTCAGTTGGATGCATGATAAGTCCGCTGGAACCAATCAACCTTAAGGCATCCATAGCTTTTTGGTGCACTAATGGAAAGAACAGGCGGATGGTGGTGATACCGAGCGAAGTGCGGCCGACTCCCCCGTACAGGGTAGCCAGTCCAGGCACGTTGCCAATCGGCTTGGCCGGTTTGTCATCATCAGGTGCGGGTAGGGGGTTGGCCGAATTGTTGGCAATCTCATGAGCAATCGCAACTACGAGACCTTCTGCAATCTCTAGAAATCCAAGCAATTCGCCTACTAATTCCTGGTAGCGAGTGATGCTACTACGTCCATTAGTCTCAGCAACCATGGCACAAACGCCGGCGGCAAAGCGTAGTTTTGAGGTTGCCCTGCTTGCAGCTTGTAACAAAAGATAACCAGGGTAAGCAGGAGAGGTCAGGTTGTATATTTCAATGTCACCGTACGCAAAAACACGATCCCAGGGAACTAACACCTTGTCGAATACAGCTAGGGCATCTTGCTCGTCGAAGCGTGAAGTCAGTGGGCGATCGAATGAGCTATGCCCATGATCGTAAGATTCTCGAGCGATAAACTTGAGCCCTTCGGAGTTGACTGGGATGGAGCAAATTAAAGTATATTTTTCTTCACCGGCTTTACGAGGCATATAAGGCGCAACATAAACCTCATCAGACAGGGGGGCTAAGGTCGATAGCATTTTGCAACCCTCTACAACGAGGCCTGCGCTATTTTCTTCAATTACGTGCATCGCCTTACTTGCTTCGACTCCTTTGCTCTTGTCGATATGTGGATCAACGAGAACATGAGTTAACGCAAGATCATTGTCGCGCACGTGTTGCCAATAATTGATCGCGTTTTCGCCGAAGCTTGCTTGGCGATGACCAAGTAGATAAGCAATCGCGGCGCAGTCCGTGGCAAACGCATTCATGTAATCAGGTAGTCGGCCCATGAGACCATAAGTCAGATCGGCACGCAGACTTTCACCTCGGATGCGCAGATCAAGTTCATCCATGGTCTTTGCCATCATGAATGAGGTGCTAACTGGATTCCCATCTGAGGGTGAAGTAAACGTTAGTGTGGATTTATACGCAGGATCATGCTGGTGGTCGTACACACGCGCGAGTTCCTCGACGCCCCGCCGGAACGCCGGATAATCGGTTACATCGCTGACTAAACTACCGTTGACAAAAATCTGCCGATCATCACGCAATCCGGAGATATATTCCTCTCCTGTTCTTACCCCCACGATTTACACCTCTTGCTCTTTAGCCGCTCATAAAAGCCGAACCAGAATATTTTCGTGGGGCTAGGCAGCTGCAATTCCTGTTTCCGTCGGGTGTGATTTTATGCCGAACTCAGGACAGACCTCGTTTGCAAATAGTTCAATTGTGCGCAGTCCTTCGTCCCTCGGAATCATTCCCCAATGGAATAACCACACGAGGAAGTCAACCGGAAGCTCCTTAAGTACGTCTTCTAATTGTCGCTTGACGTCATCCACAGTACCCGCGATTAGTAGACCACTACTAACTAGACGGTCAGCGAGATGTTCACCAGGTTTTGGGACTGGGCCTTCCTCTCCAACTAATCGAGCCCCCTCCATAAACCCGAATTGTTCGTACCATCCGCTCCAGACAGGAGCCTCATAAAGCTCTACATTCCGTCGTAATTGTGCTTTCCACTCGGCTTCACTGGTTCCGTTCTCAAAGATATAGAACTGGCGACATAGACCTATGCCTTCCCCAAGCTTTGGATGGCGGCCTCGGCTTGCGGCCCCTTCGAGGTAGATGTTCATTAGTTCTTTCAGTTTTGGTATTGGCCCAGCAAGGATCGTCGGTGTGACGTTCTCTTCACCGCACCACTGCAATGTTCCAGGACTTGCGCCAAATGCCTGGAACAATGGGGGGTGAGGTAATTGGTAGGGCTTCGGTACCGCCGAGACGGCTTTTATAGTGCCGTGCTCATCGACTTCGCCAGGTACACCGTACTTACCAGTTATCGTAGCTGCTGGTGGCCAGTTTGGAATTCCTTCTTTCGGGTAGGGGATCTGATAGGTTGGACCGTCGTGGGTGAGTAAGTCATCCATCCACGCTTTTTTCATGATCTTAAAGTTCTCGTTAAACAGTAGTCGATTGCGTTGATCTGCCTCCCCTTGATCAGACGTAGTTGAGGTCACGCCGAATTTTTGTCCTAGGATATTATGCCAGCGTGCTTGATAGCCGCGCGCCATACCGACAAAAAACCGACCTTTTAAGAAGTGATCGGCAACCGCAATTTCTTCTGCGAGACGAATAGGATCGTGGGAAGGGAGGACTAGACCTAGCTGCCCGTGGCGTAAGCGTTTTGTGTAATGACCAAGGTGTACATTCATTAAGATAGGGGCGGGCGATATCTCCATGCCTTCAGAATGCATGTGGTGTTCGACATGCGTGATGCCCCAATAGCCTAGTTCATCTGCGGCCTGGCAAAGTTCAATCATGCCTTCAACCATAGACTGGTACGCTTCATTGTTACGTCCAATGGGCCGCTTGGCTTTCATTTCGGCCTCAGCGCCTAGCGCTGGATATACTTGTAGAATTACTTCGGGCATTACTCTCTCCTGCTGCAACACATTCGTTAACATCATCGAATTCGTTATTTACGGCCTTGTTTCTATCACATACCGTAAAATTACGTTCACTAAGGCGGAAGTCTATAGCAGAATTGATTTTAAAGGAAAAACGATTAGGTTTCGTGATATATATTGGTATTACTGGGGTCGCAGAAGTAGAGATAGATTCTAGGTCCTTTTGTGCGATTAAATTGAGTCTTGGATTTGATGAACAGATCACCCAAGGGAACTAAAGTATTGATTGAAAGCTACTTTCCTTCAGAGTAACGTGGTGTGTTTATCTCATCAGTTCGATCCTTTTTGGTGTAAACGGTTGGGGAAAAGCAAGAGGTTGTGCACATGAAGATAGGTTTTATGCTCCCGATGTTCGGCGCGATGGCGACCCATAACAATATGTTTGCTATGGCGCAGTTGGCGGAACAACGTGGTTTTGAATCCGTGTGGGCACCCGATCATGTAATCATGCCGACTCAGATCAGCACTAGTTATCCCTACAGCAGAACGGGAGACTACATCGCCGATCCCAAGGGTGCTCACCTCGAACCCTTTACTAGTCTTTCTTATATCGCGGGCTGCACACAAAGTGTCCGGCTGGGTTTTACCGTGATAGTTGCCCCGTACCGGAATGCAATCGTGAGTGGAAAGATGATGTCTTCGTTGGATGTATTGTCGAATGGTCGTCTAATAGCTGGTATTGGCGCTGGCTGGTTAGAAGAAGAGTTTGATGCGTTGGGAGTATCATTTGCTCGACGTTGGGCGCAAACCGAGGAGCATATTCGGATCTGGAAGGAGCTTTGGACCGCGGAGGAACCAGAGTTTCACGGCAAATACTACGACTTTTCGAATGTCCAGTGTCGACCCCAGCCAATTCAGAAACCACATCCCCCGATTACGATTGGGGGAAATGGCAAAGCATGCTTTAAGCGAGTGGTTGATCACGCAGATGGTTGGCAGGTAGTCACCACAGGCCCGGATGATGCATTCAGCAGCGAAGGTAATCTTGCACAATCAATGGCAAGTCTGAAACAGATGGCTGAAGAGGCTGGGCGCGATAGTTCAACAATCGAGACGACAGCCGTTGTAATAACCGGCACGGCGAACGGTGTGCTTAAGGACTACGAGCAATACGAGCGACTCGGTGTGAATCGATTGATCCTAGATTTTCCTTCCTTCTTATCCGACCCTAAGGAAATGGAGGATATTCTGATTAAGATTGCAGAAGGCTTGGGTATGACCGGGAGTTAGCTTTTTGTCCAGATCGTAATTCGTATAAATTAAGGTAATTAGTACCTCACTACTCGACAATCGGACTCAAACGTCGTCGGCGCTTGCTGATTATGCGTTATCTCAGACAGGGAATTCCGTTTATAAGCACCTAGAACCGCGATATGTAGTACGGCAGTACCTTCTAGGTGGGCCAAAACAAGATAGTTTGGGGAAGGAGATACGTCGGGCGGGGTACTGAAAATCTTGAATTATGTCAAATTCGGTCATTTACTTGTTGCAAACAAGTAATATACTCCAGATAATTAGCAAATGTATGCAGTCTCAACCGAAGAAACATTAAAACGTACTCAGGCGGAGCGTACCGCACAATCCGATGCGTTAATGCTTCAGTCAGCAATTCGTCTCATAGTTGAACGTGGAACAGCCGGCACCCATTTAAAAGATGTAGGGGAATCTGCGGGCTACAGTCGCGGACTCGCAAGTTACCGTTTTGGTAACAAGGCTGGATTGTTCACTTTTATCGTTCACGCGGTTGGAGATGATTGGTTGCGAGAACTAAGCGCCACGGTTCGTGAGAAAAATGGACTTCCAGCAATATTGGCCGCGACCGACGCTCACTATCGATTTGTGGTGGATGCCGCGGACCGAATTCGGGCGTTCTACATATTGTGGTTCGATTCGATTGGTCCAGATATCGGATTAAAGAATGTTATTGCAAATGTTCATCAAAGACGGCGAGCCGATGTGGAGGCATGGATTAGAGCAGGGATAACCTCAGGGAATGTCCGTCCTGATGTAGATGTTCGATCAATCGCTGAACAGTTTTGCGCTTCGATAATCGGAATTGTCTATCAATGGTTAGTAACCTCTCGTGCAGAAAAACACATTTTTGAATTGCACGAGGGTTTGAAGCAGCAAATGATCGGGGCACTTGCATTAAGAACTAACGCGTCATAAATACGCTGGGAGTATTTCTCATAATGAGCACGCGACCACATCGAGTTTCTGAAGCTACCGGGAATGTGCCAACGCCGAGTCCATTACGTTTTGTAACGGCGGCATCCCTTTTTGACGGTCATGATGCTGCGATAAATGTCATGCGTCGCTTGATCCAAAGTGAAGGCGCGGAAGTGATCCACCTTGGGCATAATCGTTCCGTAAGCGATGTCGTACGTGCCGCAATTCAAGAGGATGCAGACGGCATCGCCGTGAGTTCCTACCAGGGTGGCCATTCCGAATACTTTCGCTATATGGTCGATATGCTTCGAGATGCTGGAGCAGGGCATATTCGGGTGTTCGGTGGTGGCGGTGGAACGATCACCCAGGACGAAATAGCCGAGTTACATGACTATGGGGTCGAGCGAATTTATCATCCGAAAGATGGTATGAGTCTGGGCTTGGTCGGAATGATCTCGGATCTTGTCTCCCGCACGACTGTAAATTCGGTAGGTTCGGTAGAACCACCCGGTACATCTATCGATGATCACCTCTCGATTTCGCAAATGCTATCGGCCATTGAAGACAACGCCATTTCTGAGGCAAAACTCGACAACTTGCGTAAAGAATGGAGGATGGCCAGCGGTAAAGTGCCCGTGCTAGGTATCACTGGAACTGGGGGCGCCGGTAAAAGTAGTGTAACCGATGAAATTTTATCGCGCTTCGTACAATATTTTCCTGATATTAAAATTGCTGTACTCGCAGTAGATCCGACCCGCCGACGCACTGGCGGTGCTCTCCTTGGTGATCGGATCCGCATGAATAGTCTGCGTAACGAGGGTTTGTATATGCGTTCGATGGCTACTCGTCGACAGCATCTGTCCACGAGTGCGATGTTGGGCGATGCTGTCGAGTTTCTAAAATCCCTCACATTCGACTTGGTCATCGTCGAGACTGCCGGCATAGGGCAGAGTGATAGTGAGATAGTTGATTTCGTAGACTTGCCTATCTACGTGATGACGACTGAATATGGTGCGGCTAGTCAATTGGAAAAAATTGACATGCTGGATTTCGCCGAAGTGATTATTTTGAATAAATTCGACAAACGTGGTGCTGATGATGCTTTGCGTGATGTGCGAAAACAGTGGAAACGCAATCATGAGAAGTTCGATATCTCCGACGGAGAAATTCCGGTGTTCCCAACTATCACAAGGCAGTTCAGCGA
>CAYFFH010000141.1:0-7588 GCA_964342175.1 uncultured Enterobacteriaceae bacterium
AGTACTAGGGCTGTTGCTACGTACCACAACGTAAAGCAGCAGGGTTGGCAAAAAATCGATGTCGTGGTGTCGGGGTAATCGCTATGGATTTTGCACAAACCAATCTCGTTTGGATCGATCTGGAAATGACAGGTCTCGAACCCGATACCGATCGCATAATAGAGCTCGCGACGGTTGTCACAGATCAGCACATCAAGGAATCGATTGACGGTCCAGTGTTTGCTATCCATCAGCCTGACAGCGTTTTAACGGCAATGGACGAATGGAACACGGCTCAGCATGGCAAGTCTGGTCTCACCGAGCGAGTGCGTGCGAGTAGCGTAACGATTGCAGCAGCAGAGCGCGAAACATTAGCATTTCTGGGTAAGTGGGTACCGCCAGGTCTATCACCGATGTGCGGTAATAGCATCTGTCAGGACCGGCGCTTTCTATACAAATATATGCCAGCGCTGGCACAGTTTTTCCACTACCGTAATCTTGATGTTAGTACGCTAAAAGAACTCGCTAAGCGCTGGTCCCCAGGAATGATGCCATTTAAAAAAACTGGCGCGCATTTAGCGTTAAACGATATCCGTGAATCGATCGGGGAGTTGCGCCATTATCGTCAGAATTTCCTAAAAATCGATGGCTGAAACGAGGCTGCCACCTGGGCTCTATCGCGCAGCTGAGGTGCGAGCATTGGAGCTCGCGCTTGGTTTTAGCGCTCACGCATTAATGATGCAGGCTGCAGCTGCTGTGTTGCGCCAACTACAATCTAAGTGGTCCGAGATCACTCAAATTACGGTTGTTTGCGGGGTCGGCAATAATGCGGGGGATGGTTATGCTTTGGCCAGTTTAGCGCGAGGATCGGGTTATCACGTTCGTGTCGTGCAAGTGGGGAATAATGACGGATTAGATGAGCCGGCTCGTTTGTGTCTAGAAACAATGGTGGCCGCGGGCATAGATCTTGAAGCAGAGTTCGATTCTATAGATAACGCTGAGTTGATCGTTGATGCGTTATTTGGGATTGGTCTGTCAAGGCCAGTTGAGGGCGAGTTCGCAGCTGCAATTGACCGGATTAATCAAACTTCCAGACCTATTATCAGCGTTGATATGCCATCCGGAGTTAATGCCGATACTGGCGTGAGCATGGGAAAGGCGGTGCGTGCCACTCTGACAGTTACTTTTCTTGTCTTGAAACAAGGTTTGTTTTCTGGGGACGGTCCTGATTATGCCGGTACCGTGGTATTCGATGATTTAGAGCTAACAAAGTGTGCCGATGCGAAAGTTGAGCCAAGCTCAAGATTGTTTACTATGAGTGATGTGGCTAGCGAATTGCGTCCCCGGGCGCGGACTGCACACAAGGGTGACCATGGGCATGTGCTAGTTTGCGGCGGTGCGCCGGGATATTCTGGTGCGCTCCAGTTGGCCGGCATGGCCGCAGCGAGGGCTGGAGCTGGTCTGATTAGCCTTGCTGCACATCCCGAGGTGGTGCGGGTTTTAACCTCCGTATATCCTGAGTTAATGATCCATATGGTTGAAACGGTAGACGAATTTGTGGATTTGATAGCGCGTGCAGATGTTGTTGCTATCGGGCCAGGACTCGGTGAATCTGATTGGGCATTGACGTTGTTTGCTGCGGCATTGAGTTGCGAACTCCCGATGGTGGTAGATGCGGATGCACTAAATTTACTCGCGCTAGAGCCCACTGTCCGGGACAATTGGATTTTGACTCCTCACCCCGGCGAAGCGTCTCGACTACTAGCAACAAGTACGAGGAATGTTCAAGCCGATCGATTTACGGCGGCAAGTTCGTTGCAACAAAGGTATGGAGGTACAATTGTCTTAAAAGGCGCCGGTTCTATTATCGATGATGGGCAATTACCTGCGGTACTGTGTGCTGGTAATCCAGGCATGGGAAGCGGTGGTATGGGTGACGTTCTAACTGGTGTCATAGCTGCGCTAGTCGCTCAAGGTTTAGCCATTGATGATGCTGCTCGGATCGGCGCATGCGTGCATGCGAATGCGGCGGATCGCGCCGCCACGGATGGAGAGCGGGGTCTGCTCGCAAGCGACCTGTTGCCGCATATACGTGCCCTGGTGAATTGATCGACGTGTCCAACCTTTGGTTAAAATGGCTACCAGTACAATCGAGATTGACACGGCAGCAGAGATGGAGGCTCTAGGTGGTGCGATCGCAGACGCTGCGACCGTCGCGCTTACAGTACATTTGTCGGGGGAGCTTGGAGCCGGAAAAACCACCTTAGTGAGAGGGTATATGCGACGCCTTGGCTATAAAGGTGCGGTCAAAAGCCCGACCTTTACTCTAGTCGAAAGCTATACGTTGGATAATCGTGTGGTCCATCACTTCGACCTTTATCGTTTGGAGGACCCGGAGGAACTTGAATTCATCGGCCTTGACGAGTATTTCGAAGTAGGCGCCGATTGTTTAGTTGAGTGGCCCGATCATGGGCGCAGTGGACTGCCGGACCCAGATATTGAGATCTACCTCGGGACGTGTGGTGTGAAACGTGTCGCAAAATTGTCCGCAGATACAGAGTATGGCCGCAGACTACTAGCGACAATAGAGAATAAGTGATAAAATTCATTATTTTACGAGGCTTAAATATTTTTTACTTGAATTGCTGTGGATAACCTGGAAAATACATTAGACCGCTTATGAATGGTCGCGCCTAACGTTATGCGAGGCATCGTATTTTTAGTTTTAGGGTTTCTTTGTAACGCGGTTTTTGCCGCCGAACTCGAGCGTGTCCGAGTATGGGCGGGCCCAGATGGAAGCACCGTCGTTTTCGATGTAAGTAGGCCCTTAGAATATCGCCTCTCAGCGTTTAGGAATCCTGACCGACTGGCTATCGACTTCGCAGCCACGGAGTTGCCAAACTCTCTAAAACTACCCGCTGTCGCGGAGACTCCAATACGGAGTCTCCGCTTTGCTCGCCGAAATAGTAGCGACTTGCGGGTGGTTCTTGACCTAAAACACAGTGTGCAGATCGAGCATTCGCGACTACCACCGCACAAGCATTATGGACATCGTGTTGTACTTAACCTTTCACCAAAGAATGCGGTTGCGGAGGCGGCGACTGAATCGTCATCAACCATCTCTCAAATATCAAAGGAGCTAGCATTTAGCACCGTAGTGCGTGATATCGTCGTTGCGGTCGATGCGGGACACGGTGGCGCAGATGTCGGGGCAATTGGACCAAGTGGTGTCTACGAAAAAAACATCGTTCTCGCTATCGCGCGCGCGTTAGTTGATGAAATCAATCGTCATGATGGAATACGCGGCGTGTTAGTCCGTGATGGTGATTATTACGTTGACTTACGTAAACGCATGATCAAAGCCCGTGATGCTAAAGCAGATCTATTCATATCGATTCATGCCGATGCATTCCACGACCGACGAGTGCGAGGCTCGTCGGTCTACGTCTTGTCTCAAAAAGGCGTTAGTAACGAAGCAGCCCACTGGCTTGCGGAAAACGAGAATGCATCCGACCTTGTCGGAGGGGTGAGTCTTGGAGACAAGGATGATGTATTGAAATCGGTGCTACTTGATCTGTCACAAACTGCATCGCTCGACGCTAGTATCGCTGCCGCTAATGCCATACTCGGGGGCTTAAAAAAACTTGGAAAAGTACATAAACAAGAAGTACAACATGCGGGGTTTATGGTACTGAAGTCTCCAGACATCCCGTCTCTGCTAATAGAGACGGCGTTCATATCTAATCCAGACGAGGAGCGTCGTCTCAGTAAAGAAAGCTATCGCCGCAAGCTTGCTATTTCTATTTTTAGCGGGATTCGTACCTATTTCGAGAGCAACACGCCTCCTGGGACACGTTTAGCTGCGTATCGTTCACATCTAGTCTCGCGTGGGGACAGCCTTTCAGTTATTGCGCATCGCTATGACGTCAGCATGGAAAGCATCAAACTCGCAAATAATCTTGTAAGTGACGGCGTTAGGTTAGGAGCAGTATTAAAAATTCCCTGAGGCTAGTTCATTCCCGTCATTTTAGTGTGACTAGAGGCCGTCAACCCGGCGGGCTGCTAAACTGTTGAACATGTCCAAGCAAGCCGAAATTCAGCCGTTATCTGATAACGTCATTAATCAAATTGCAGCGGGTGAGGTGATTGAGCGACCTGCGTCAATCGTAAGAGAGCTACTCGAAAATAGTCTGGATGCGGGCGCTACAAAAATCACCATTGAGCTACGTGTAGGTGGTATAGAATACATACGGTTACATGACGATGGCTATGGTATCCCCCGTGGTCAGCTGCACCTTGCGTTATCGCGGCACTGCACCAGCAAACTGACTAATGCAGAACAATTGTCATCCATCGGTACACTTGGTTTTCGCGGTGAGGCATTGGCAAGTATCAGTTCGGTTGCAGAAATTGCGATCACTTCTCGTACAGCAGACCAACCACACGGTTGGCGCATTGAGGTGCGCCCTGGAGCACGGATGAGCCAGCTGCGTGCAGAAGGACATCCAGTCGGTACGACTATCGAAGTTAGAAACCTTTTCGCAACGACGCCAGCTCGTCGACGGTTTTTGAAGCAGGTACGTACAGAGTTTCTGCATGTTCAGAAATTCGTACGGCGCGCTGGTTTCTGTTATCCCGAGGTTGCCTTTACGTTGATCCACGGGCTCAAGAAAAATTTGTTGCTACCGGAACCAATTAACGCCGCTGCAGTAGAACGGAGGCGAAGAACCTTATTTGGCAGTGACTTTGTGGATCACTCGATACCAATTGAATTTATAACGCCTGAGGTCACTCTTCGTGGTTGGGTTGGCACGGCCGAATATGCTCGGCAAAACTCCGACCTTCAGTTTGTCACTATCAATCGTCGAGTCGTGCGTGATCGCCACGTTGCGCACGCGGTGCGCATGGCTTACGACACTTTCATTGAGGAAGGTCGCTATCCAGCTTACGCTGTACAACTTGAAATGCCCGAGGGAGTAGTTGACGTAAACGTCCATCCCGGGAAAGTGGAAGTTAGACTTCATGATCCCCGCGGCATACACGACATCGTCTATGCGGCGGTTAAACAGACCTTAAGTGGTGCAGATAGTTCGCATAAAGAATGGTCTAGCCCCATAACGTCAGGTCAAACCGAAGTCGAATCGCCGCGTGTGGATCCTGGCAGGCGTGCCCAGGCATATTCTCATCAGCGCGCTACTCAGCTATTTTCGTCGTCACCATTATTGGCCGTGGCGAACAACCTGCTAGCTATTATCGAAAACCGGTTCGCATTAACAGATGACAATGGTGCTATTTTCGTGACAGATTTGCATGCAGCAATAACGGATGTGGTTCGTACACGACTTGACCGCGGCGAGCGAAAGTCGCGGCCTCTGCTTGTTCCAGAGGTTTTAGATATCCAAGTTAGCGATGATCGAATTGATGTGTTAACCGGGCTTGGGGTCGAGTTAGGCCGCATAGGCGAGGAAACGTTAGTGCTCCGCGCAGTTCCGATCTTTATTCGTGAGATAGACCCAAGCGCGTTTGCTGATTGTTTGCTCGCCAACGACGGAACCGTCCTAGTCGAAGCTGATGGAGTTGCAGCGGCTGCAGCTGTTGGGTTTCGCGCGCCTACTACAATGGTCGAGCGGCGCCGTTGGTTTGCGCAGCTTGTCGGGCAATTTGACACACTGGGTTTAAGCCTCGGGAACTACAATATTTTACTGACGCCGGAAAATGTAGCAGGGCTGTTTGGAACTTAATAAAGGCGATGTCTTCTATTTCCGACGACGCACCCGTAGTGTTTTTGATGGGGCCAACCGCGAGTGGAAAAACAGCAGCTGCGTGCCGATTAGTCGATCGCTTTGATTGTGAGATTGTGAGTGTCGATTCAGCGCTCGTTTATAGGGGGCTGGACATTGGTACTGCAAAACCGACTCCTCAACTCCAGGATCGGTATCCCCACCACTTGTTGGATTTATGTGATCCGAAGGATAGCTATTCCGTCGCGCAGTTCCGCGGAGATGCGCAGGCGGTGATTGCTAACATACAGGCTCGTGGCCGGATACCCTTGTTGGTAGGGGGTACAGGGTTGTATTTCCATGTACTTGAACACGGCATCGCTGCATTACCGGCGGGCGACACTGATGTGCGTCAAGCTCTAATGGAAGAACTTGCCAATACGGGGCTTTCATCAATGCACGCACGCTTGGCGGCACTCGATCCAGATAGTGCCCAGCGCATCCATCCTCACGACCAGCAGCGAACCTTGCGCGCCCTTGAAATTTTTGCAATCACCGGCCGGCCGATGTCCGATGTAATCAAGGAACAACCTGTGCCGTCGATCCCATTTCCGATTGTCAAACTGATACTTGCTCCCCAAGATCGAACCGCACTCCACGATCGCATTGCGGTGCGTTTTCGAGGCATGCTGGATGCAGGCTTCGTCAATGAAGTGAGCGCACTGCGTGACCGCGGTGATCTGAGTTTGGAGCGCCCGGCACTGAGGGCTGTAGGCTACCGAGATGTTTGGCGCTACTTGGAAGGGCAATATCGTTTCGATGAGATGGTTGAGCGCAGTATCATCGCCACCAGGCAGCTAGCGAAGCGTCAGTTTACGTGGTTTCGTGGGGTAGTAGATGCATTAAGGTTTGATTCTTATGATCTCAAGTTGGATAGTCAATTGGACATGGCGTTAAAACGACATCTCAAGGTAAAATCCGGAAACCGGCTCATGGAAGGGTAAGAGTAGAGAGGTTTCGGACGACCCATCGCAAGCATTTCGTCTTAATAAAACAACAATAAATAACAAGGAGAAATACCATGACCAAAGGGCAGTCCCTACAAGAACCTTACCTAAATGCGCTGAGGAGGGAACGAGTTCAAGTCTCAATATATCTCGTCAATGGTATCAAGCTCCAAGGGCAAATCGAATCGTTCGATCAATTTGTAATTTTGTTAAAAAATACCGTTAGTCAAATGGTGTATAAACACGCCGTCTCAACAGTGGTGCCCAGTCGTAATGTCAAGCTACCACGGGTGGAAGAGGACGGTGACGATGAAATCGGAATTGCGCAGGATTGACTCCGTGGTGAACGCCGTTGTTTGAGCGCCCAAAAGCAGGCGAACGGGCAGCTTTGGTTCATGTTGATTTTAGGTCGTCGAAGTCGACAGCTGATCTAAGTGAATTTATCGAGTTGGTGATTTCGGCCGGAGCAGTTCCTGTGACGACCGTTAGGACTAGCCGCAGTAGTCCTGATCCACGGTTTTTTATTGGAGCCGGGAAAGCCACGACACTAGAGACGGTTTTACGTAGAAATGATGTCGAAGTCGTACTGGTAAATCACGAACTGTCGCCTGCACAGGAGCGCAACCTCGAGAAACTGCTCGAATGTCGGGTGATCGGACGCACGCGTTTAATTCTCGATATTTTCGCTCAACGAGCACGTTCTTTCGAGGGAAAGTTACAGGTCGAGCTCGCGCAATTGAGGCATTTATCCACACGTCTAGTGCGAGGGTGGACGCATCTCGAACGTCAAAAAGGTGGGATCGGCCTTCGCGGGCCTGGTGAGACGCAGTTGGAGTCCGATCGCCGAATGATCGGCCAGCGAATTAAGCAGATTAATGAACG
>CAYFFH010000142.1:0-7568 GCA_964342175.1 uncultured Enterobacteriaceae bacterium
CCAATAGGTTTGATCCCCCAAGGGAAAGACCTCGATTTGTCTGGACTCGATCTCAGCGAAGCGACTGTCGCGGCGTTGTTGGCGATTGATCCCAAGATTTGGCGGACAGAGATGGAGGCTATTGAGGAATATTTCGGAAGCTTTGGGGACCGTCTGCCAGGAGCGATCAGCGCACAGGTGGAGCGGATTAAGCGCGAAATTATTAAATCGCAAGAGGCCGCCGCTTAATCAGCCTTTAGGTTTTTTATCGGCGCGAGCAATTCCAGCCGCCTGAAAAAAGCTTTTTTGCATCTGCGTCCATGCATCCATATTGCGTTGAGCAACCTCCGCGAAACTTGATGTCAGTGGATTACTCTGCATGACATCTTCGAATTGTTCTTGGAATCGCTGTTGCTGATCTTGAAATAGCTCTAAGGTACTCTGTATAAAGTCACCTGCCTGGCCTTGAACCGACTTCCCATAGAATCCAATGAGCTGTTCTAGCACTTCAGTGCTGAACATTGGGTCGCCTTTATCCTCTTGCTCAATGATGATTTGAAGAAGGATGCTGCGAGTAATATTTTCGCTAGATTTTTTATCTATTACACAAAAGGATACACCCCTGAGGACCAAATCGCGGACGTCGCTTAGAGTGACATACTTACTCTCGGTTGTATCGTAGAGTCTACGATTCGGATATTTTTTTATGATGCGTACGTCAGACTGTTCATTCATTCTTGTTATCTCCTTGGGCTTGCGCAAATACGCTTAGGGCGACAACACCTTGCTAAATCTTTTAGCTCGCTTCGGTGCATTTTGGCAAAGATTTACATTTCATAGTCAAAGTTTCGATCAGCCGTGGACTAGCGTTCTACCGCCAGTGCAACGTTTTGGCTGCGGGGGGTGGGCGCAGAGCAGCAAGTCGTCTAGGTACAGCGCCGCAGTAGGTAGCCTGGATCAATAAGTTTGTGGCTTTAAGTCCACTGCCGTAAAATTTATTGAGAGTCATCGCTGGCACAGAGTGCGGGAGTCCAGCCTTTATTACGATCTGAAGAGATCGGTTTTGGCCGCCTCCGGCGGTCATTTCTTGGCCCGGGATAACTTCAGCTACGGGTTTTAGATCGAGCGACCGGCGTCTGACCAAAGCAGCCATAACTATGGCGCCTAAAGTCGGTGCCGGTATGTCGCACACGCACCCGCCAAAGGAGCCAACGGCGGCTCTTAAATCCGCTAGGATTACAGCGTCTCGCATAGAGACCCTCGTTTAAGTCGGCTAATTTGTTCGTAATTTGATCGGACAATGTAAGTTGCACTGCACAATATTGCAAGTTCAGGTAATTAAGTACAAAGAAACTGGTCTGATAGGAAAGCTGCTACATATGGATCGTACGGGAATCAACCCCTAGAGCGGCTTCGTGCAGGCTTTCGGAAAGGGTTGGGTGTGCATGGATCGTGCGCGCGATATCTTCGGCGCTCGCGCCAAACTCCATTGCTAGGACGGCTTCGGCAATCAATTCCGACGCGCCGGGTCCAACAATGTGGACTCCCAGCACGGTATCGTCTTTGGCATCCGCAATAATTTTTACGAAGCCATCAATTTCGCCCATTGCCCGACCACGGCCGCTAGCCATAAACGGAAACGTACCTACGGCAATCGGGCGTCCTGCCGCCACTAATTCCTGCTCGTTTTTACCTACCCAGGCGATCTCGGGCCAGGTGTAAATCACCCAAGGCACCAAAGCGAGTTCAATGCGCGTTGATTTTCCTGCTATCCGCTCGGCTACAGCGATGCCTTCTTCGGATGCCTTGTGCGCGAGCATAGGGCCACGCACGACGTCACCAACGGCGTAGACCTTATCGAGATTCGTCTGGCAATGTTCGTCTACCGCGATAAATCCGCGCGGGTCTAATGCTAAGCGCACATCCTCAGCACCGAGACCAGAAATATTCGGTACCCGTCCGACAGCCACAATCAATTTATCGACATCCAGGGTTCGTTCGCCATTTAAGCCGGTATAGTTAACAGTGACTTTGCCATTTGCGACATCAGCTTCGGTAACCGTGGTGCGTAGACGAATATCAAGACCTTGTCGGCTGAATAGCTTTTTTGCTTCCTTGGCAACGGTTCGATCGATGTTCGCCAAAAACTCCGGCGATGCCTCTAGGATTGTGACTTTTGTGCCAAGGCGTCGCCATACAGTCCCGAGTTCAAGCCCGATCACGCCGGCACCAATGATCCCGAGTGTCTTTGGTGCTAGGTCGAGCGCTAAGGCACCAGTTGAGTCGATGATCATCTTCTGATCGATGATCGCTGATGGAATCGCTGCGGGAACTGAACCAGTCGCGATGATGATGTTTTTTGCGGCGACCGTTGCCACAGCTTTACCCGCGCGATTACAGATATCTACCTCTAGGTCTGGTTTGAGTTTGCCGCTCCCTTCTAACAAGGCTACTCCGTTTTTCTTAAACAAACCGGCAATACCCACCGTTAAGGTCTTAACGATCTTATTTTTACGTTTCTGCATGCGGGCGACATCCATGGACACACGTTGTGCGTGAATGCCATGATCTTTTGCGTGGAGTTGAAGATTCTCAAAATGGTGCGATGAATCAAGTAAGGCTTTTGACGGTATACATCCCACATTTAGGCACGTACCCCCTAACGTGGGCTTACCTTCAGCGTGGATGCCGCGCTCGATGCACGCGGTTTTTAGGCCGAGTTGGGCGCACCGAATTGCAGCAACGTAACCACCCGGACCAGCGCCAATAACTACTACATCAAAATTTTCCATCGTCGGTGTCCTCAATTCTATGCATGGCTTTCTGTAAGCCATGGAGAACAGGAAAGAGAAAGAAATAAGAAGAAAAATAAATCTTCGCTTTGCGGTGTTCGTATTCCTAGTGGTTAACAAAGACGCACAACACTGTGCGGTCACGGTTCTTTTTAACTAAGGTAGACTAAATTTGTAGCAGTATCCGCGACGGATCTTCGATCATTTCTCGAATCGTTTCTAGAAATTGTACTGCCTCTCGGCCGTCGATCACCCTGTGGTCATAAGACAAGGCTAGATACATCATGGGACGAATAACTATCTCTCCGTTTTCGACTATCGGTCGTTCTTGGATCTTGTGCATCCCGAGAATTGCACTCTGGGGAGGATTGAGGATCGGTGTGGACAGGAGAGATCCAAATATGCCGCCATTGCTGATGGTGAAGGTGCCGCCGGTTAGTTCGTCTAGCGTGAGTTTTCCATCGCGGGCACGTTCGGCAAAATCGCGTATCTTACTCTCGATATCCGAAAAGGACATATGCTCTGCGTTCCGCAATATTGGCACAACCAAGCCGCGCTCAGTTCCGACAGCAACGCCGACGTCGTAGTAGCCGTGGTAGACGATGTCATCATCTTCGACATAGGCGTTGACTGTAGGAAATTTTTTCAGTGCTTCTACCGCAGTTTTTACGAATGCCGACATATATCCGAGGGGCACTCCATATTGTTTTTCAAATTCGTTCGCGTGCTGCTTTCGCATATTCATCACGGACTCCATGTTGACTTCATTAAAGGTCGTCAAAATGGCATTTTGTTGTTGCGCTTGGAGCAGACGTTCGGCGGTCCGTTTCCGAACCCGAGTCATCGGCACCCGCTCTTCTGTACGGCCAGCAGTTATTTCCTCGGGCTGCGGCTGCATTGTTATCGCCGTGGGCGGCAAGGCGTTTTCGGTCTTTTTTTTCTCAAGATGGGCAAGGACATCGGCTTTGGTTAGACGACCGTCTTTACCGCTGGCTTTAACTGAGGTTGGATTGACGCTGTGCTCTTCTATCAGCTTTCGCACTGCCGGGCCGAATCGTGGCACTTTATCTTTATCCACGACAGCGCTTGAGGCGCCTTCTGTTTCAATAGTGCACAACACGACATCGGGCAGCACAATGTCACCAGGTTGCCGCAGGATTTCTTTGATAATACCTGATTCAGGTGCAACAATTTCTAGTGTAACTTTGTCGGTTTCAAGATCGATCAGCATTTCCTCTCGTGACACAGCATCACCAGGTTGCTTATACCAGTCTAGTAGAGTTGCATCGGGAACTGATTCGGCGAGTGCCGGAACCTTTACTTCAATTAACACCATGAGCTCCTGTAAGTTTCAATTAAGCAGATTTCTTTTGAGATTCTTCATCGATTCTGTCGATCCCTAATGCGTTGTCGACGAGTTGTTGCTGCTGTTCGAGATGTAACGATAGGTATCCTACGGCCGGGGACGCCGAATAAGGACGAGCGATACAACGCAGAGGCTTTTTATCTGGGAAACAGCCGCCAAGATGACGCCGAGATAATAAGGTCGACCAAGCACCCTGATTACGTGGTTCTTCCTGGACCCAAATCAATTCCTCTGCATTGGGATATTGATTTATTTTTTCTATCAATTCCTCGCGAGGGAATGGATATAGTTGCTCAAGCCGAAGGATAGAAACTGAGTTAATGTTGTGTTTACGTCGCGCCTCGAGCAGATCGAAGTAGACTTTCCCGCTGCACACAAGGATTTTTCGGACCGTGTGTTTTTGAATCTCATCGATTTCGTCTATAACGGTTTGAAAGCGGCCGTGTGTAATATCATCGAGCGTAGAGGTTGATAGTTTATGCCGTAGCAGACTTTTTGGGCTCATTACAATTAGCGGTTTTCGGAATGGGCGTAGGACCTGTCGTCTTAGCATGTGAAACATTTGCGCCGGTGTCGTTGGGTAAATAACTTGCATGTTGTCTTCAGCGCATAGTTGTAAATAGCGTTCCAGTCGAGCGGATGAATGCTCTGGGCCTTGCCCGTCATAGCCATGTGGTAGCAACATCGTTAAGCCGCAAAAGCGCCCCCATTTTTCTTCACACGAGGCTATGAATTGATCGATTACTACTTGCGCACCGTTAGCAAAATCACCAAACTGAGCCTCCCAGATGGTCAGCACTTTCGGCTCTGCGCTGGCATACCCGTATTCGAAGGCTAAAACAGCTTCCTCTGACAGTGTTGAATTAATTACGAGAAAGTTCGGTTGGTTCACCGACAGGTTTTGTAGTGGCAGAAATGTGTCCCCTGTTTGCTGATCATGAATCACCGCGTGCCGGTGAAAGAAGGTGCCGCGTGCGCTGTCCTGTCCTGAAATGCGGATTCCGTTGCCCTGGCTCAGTAACGAAGCGTAGGCTAGATTCTCCGCATAGCCCCAGTCGAGAGGCTTTTGACCCTTGCCCATTGCAAGGCGGTCCGAATTGATCCGCTGTACGGCGCGGTGCAATTTAAAAGTGTCGGGAATTTCAGATAATTTTTCTGATAACTTTACGATTAGATCACGCCCGATTGTTGTATCAACGTTGTCGCGCCATGACGTAGATCTATAAGGCTCATAGTTAATTTTAAAGCGAGTGTCGGTAACATCGGAGTAGGGTCGCGACACAACGATGTTGTCATCGAGTGCTGCTTTGTACGCTTCGGTAATATCCTCGGCGTGTCCTAGGGTTATTACACCCTCATCGATGAGTTTGTCGGTGTAGATTTTGCGTACCCCAGGATGTTTACGAATGTATTGATACATAATCGGTTGCGTCGCTGCTGGTTCATCGGCCTCACTGTGTCCGTGCCTGCGATAGCAGACCATGTCGATGACAACGTCTTTATTAAATTCCATGCGAAAATCTAGTGCGATTTGGGCAACCATTGCGACAGCTTCCGGATCGTCGCCGTTGACGTGAAATATTGGTGCTTGCACGATTTTGGCGACGTCGGTGCAGTACAGAGTTGAACGCGAATCTAGCGGATCGCTGGTAGTGAATCCGATCTGGTTATTAAATATAACGTGCACGGTGCCGCCGGTTGAATAGCCTCGTGTCTGTGACAGGTTGAAGGTCTCCATTACGATCCCTTGTCCAGCGAACGCGGCATCACCATGAATAAGTAGTGGGATGACCATATTTCGCTCAACATCGCCTCGCCGGTCCTGGCGAGCACGTACCGAACCGACGACCACCGGGTCGATGATCTCTAGATGTGATGGATTAAATCCGAGTGTTAAATGAACGGATCCGCCTGGTGTTTCTATATCCGACGAATACCCGAGGTGATATTTGACATCACCCGACCGGGCGGCGCGGTTGCGGCCTTCGAATTCGTCAAACAACTCTGCCGGGTGCTTACCGACGATGTTAACGAGTACGTTTAGCCGACCTCGGTGGGCCATGCCGAGCACAACCTCCTTAACCCCGTAACGACCAGAGTCCTCCACAATTTGATCGAGGAGGGGTATCAGTGATTCACCGCCTTCCAGGGAGAAACGTTTTTGGCCAACGTATTTTGTGTGTAAATATTCTTCGAGCGCACCGGCAGAAATGACACGATCCAATAAGTGTTTTTTCTTGTTGGCGTCGAAATTAGGATTACCACGGTTCGGCTCAAGGCGCTGTTGTATCCAACGTTTCTGCGCGGTTTCTACTATGTGCATGTATTCTGCACCGATGGTGCTGCAATAGGTCGAGCGGACAATGTCGAGAATTTCTCTCAGGGGAGCTTCCTTCGGCCCATGCAAAGATCCGGTATTAAAAATCTGCTCCATGTCATTTTTATTAAGGCCATGGTAGGCCGGATCCAATTCGGGGACCTGTGGGCGTTCGTATTGATTCAGTGGATCGAGATTTGCCTGTCTGTGTCCGGTAAACCGGAAGGCATTGATTAGCTGCAGTACAGAAACCTGTTTGTTGGAGTCGACATCGTTTGATAGTTGACTGCTCGCAACAATGCTACCTTGTCTCGGTCGCGTGTTGTCTATCATACGCTGTTGCGCTGGCGCATGTGACACATCATGCTTTGCTCGGCTAAGTCCCGATTGCAATTGGTCAAAATACGCTTGCCATTCTATCGATACGGAATTGCGATCTCTCAGGAACGACTCATACAAGCCTTCAACGAAGGCGATGTTCCCACTAGATAGACACGATGGCGCTTGCATATTTCCCACCTAATTTTGCTTTAGAAATCGATCTACTTTTTCCAGTGATGGTCTGAAATTCTGTGACTTAGGTGCCATCGGTAAGTAGCAGACGATCTTTGATCAACCTCGGACCAAAGTCACTAATATATTCATTAATTTCACTTATGTAGGACATTTTTCTCATGAGTTCGTTGCTATCTTTCTGGCTTTGCTGAGGGTCCAAATCGACTGAATAGCCCAATGAGCAGGCTATTGTATGGAAGCAGGACAACTTGCCCGGTAGTTAGACGTAACGCTATTCTACGTGATCTACGATGCCAAACGGGCGCAGCCATTAGCGTTTATTTTGATACGAAGCGCTTATTTCCTTTGCGCGGTTGCGAATGTGGATTTAGACGGTTAAATCCTAATAGGTAGGGTCGCTTATGAGTAAACGCACAGTCACCATCATCGATAATCAGAGCGGAAAGTCAGCCGAGTTCCCTGTGAGACACGGTTCTTATGGTGCCCCGGTCATCGAGATTGGCGACCTGTATAAAGAGCTTGGAATGTTTACCTTGGACCCAGGTTATGGCGTCACCGGAAGTTGTCGCAGTGCCATCACTTATCTCGACGGTGAGCA
>CAYFFH010000143.1:0-7567 GCA_964342175.1 uncultured Enterobacteriaceae bacterium
AGCCATGGCCAATGATGGGTAGTATACTCTATTTCGTTGAATATGTCAACAAGTAATTTACGATTAAATGGATAATTTAGCGAATAAATTTGATTTGTGTCAAGTTTATGACCTTTTGTCTGGATATATC
Organism: uncultured Enterobacteriaceae bacterium; assembly: GCA_964342175.1. Lineage (GTDB taxonomy): Bacteria > Pseudomonadota > Gammaproteobacteria > UBA11873. The sequence goes on from CAYFFH010000143.1 coordinate 131, forward strand.
TCATGGTGTGAGCCGTTCATAAAAATAACTTTTCATCTCTTCAAATGTATGTTTTTCAAATGTTCTTCTCAGAAGTAATCTTTCTTCACCATCACTCTCTGGAGCATGATATCTCTTGCTATTTACAAGAGCAACATCATACGTAGTTGAACCAACATAGTTTCCAAAATCATCATTGAAAGATATGGGTTGATCTCCTCTTACATTGAATGCAACCCAGCATAGTGAATCTGGATCTTTATGCATCTCTACAGTATTGTCAATGAAATGTTGCCAACTGAATGTAGTAGTTTCATCTTCTGGTAAAATAGGTAGTAAGTCGATAGTATCATCGACTATAGTTCTAGTAGGACCAATTGGAAACATTGTACATATTTTGCCCCAAGTTTTCATTGGATTTTTCCTACCAACTTGATCTACTTTATTATAACAAGGTTGAGGTAGTTTTTTGTCAAGTACAGCTTGTGCTATCTGTCTATTATATTCCTTAGACAAACGGTCTCTATGCCCAATTTGATATAAGATATAGGGCGATAGATCAAGAATGTACTCTTCTATCACACTTCTTCAGCCGAGACGACATCCTGCCTTGTGCGCCGATCAATACCTGCTGCATCTCTTGCAGTTTGGTAATCAGCGACAGAGCTATTGTAATCGTCTTGACTTTTGTAGTCTACTGTCATATACACTTCACCACTTTCAACAGTCATAGATGGTGTACTTTCTTTATACTTAGTTTGACCATCAATAACATCACTTGCAAAATCTACATTATCTGTGTCATGTGCGGTCTTCCACTCATCTACATCCGCCCAATCATCCTTGTCAGGAAACATATGTGATGACATTTTATATTTGACTCTGTATGTCATTTACTGTTCTCCGTTTTCCTTTACTATTTCAAACCTAAAGTTTCTAATAGGCTGTGATTCATGGAACAAATTAATACGTTCTTCCCATTCATTGTCATTGTCGTATATTCGCTCCATGTATACATTACCCGCTTCAACATACCACCTGGCTTTTGAGGCTCCTAGTGTTACATCAGTATCATTAAAAAATTCTCCAACCGTTTTCCAATCTTCTTTAAACGGCTGCTTGTTTGATATGGCTTTATAAGTTACTGTTTTCACGACCGATAAGCAGCAACTGCATCATCCCACTGATCGCCATTACCCGCTTCAGCTGACAATACGTAAGCCAAACGAACAGCATCTCGACCAGCTACAGGATGTTTGTATCCATCATCCGCTTCGATCATTCTCTCAGCAGTGCCAAGAAAATCATCACGGACAATAGAATGCATAGCTTCAACTGGAATACTCATATTATTCTCCTGTGTTTGAGTAAGTGTTCAGAGTTATTTATAAGTTTTTAATAAGCGATTAACTTAGTTAGATATTTGCTTTTGTTCAAATAATTTCTATGATAGAAAGGGTTTGTAGCACCTTTTGCATCAATCTTAGAACGTATCTCTAACAATCCCATATCAGGAGCAAAGTCTGTTGGGTGGATCACAATCCTAGGTAATTTCATACCACTTTCAATATAATCTTTTGCAGGAGATTTGATATCTTGATCTATTACTGTAACTGTTAATTCTTTATTATCTTGTCTTAGAGCTGGTAAAAGTTTGTCAAATTCATATATTTTTGCTTCTCTTTTGTCAAGTTGAACTAAAGAAACACCTGGTTCATTGAGTGTCATATGGTATTGAATAAACTTGGATATCTTTTCAACTGTTTCTTCTTGTTTGTATTTTAAATTATTAGTTAATTGTTTTGCAGCTACTTGATAAGCATATGATACTGCTGCGACGGTTTTTGAATGCATCTTTAATTTGTTAGATGCTAAGAAAGCATTAAATTTTGCTTCGTCAGCATTAGTAAATTTTACTCCTAAAGGTGTAAACAATTGTGTCATAACATCCCACCTTGCCCCTGATATTTGACCAAATTGTTTAACTGAATCAGCTTTTAAAGATATGTTTAAATCTACTTTTTCTCCGTTAATGTAGATATATAAATCTACCTTTGTATCTTTCTGACCCTCTAAACCAGCAGCATCTATCTTAATTGTATCAACTCTATTGTTTCTGTATAACAGGTCTGCCCACTCTTTCACTGAAAATCTATTTGAATAATATACAGAAGATTTCATAAGATCACCAAAAAAGTCTTTAATAATTTTTGGATTAAACAATGCATCCAATTCCTGTTCAGCTAAACCAATTTCTAGATTGACTTTATCAATAATCTTGGGATTTTCATTTGGAGATTTATAGCTCTGTACAGCTAGCTGTTTACCTGTTCTTTTTATACCTTTTAGAACCTTTACTACATCAGCCTCTGTAATATTTTTTGTTTTACTAATCATTCTAGCTGCTATTGCAGCAGCAAGTAAACCTTCTACAACATTTCCTTTGTTAAATTTTGCTATACTCTCTTTAGTATGTTTAACGTCTATTCTTGAAAACTGAACTTCGCCTCTGTCTGTTTGAACGGTGATGCCTAATGCATTACCACCTTTCCATTTTTTAAAGGCTTCATCTCTAAATTCAAGTATTGCTTGTTTGTTAGCAGGGGTATTTTTTATTATAGCATCAACTGTACCTATCCGAGGAACACCTGTAAACGTAAGACGTTCCTTAGAATTTATAGATCTCAACCCAGCATCATAAGCTCCGGGTATATACTTCTTGTAATTACCATCATGTTTACTGTGCAGGCTTGGCATATTCTGTGTTTCCTACTATGTGAATTCTGTCTGTTTTACTTCCATTTAAAAAAGAATGCTTCACTGTAGTATTTACCAAATACACATAACCAGGTTCTAGTCTTTTTAATCCATCTTCAAAAGCAAACCAATTTCCTGGTTCACTTATAATTGGAATATGAATCCTATAATCGTCGTCATTGTGCCATTGATAGCAAGTACCACTTTTTCTCGTTAGCATTCTTGATCTGTAACAATTGTAGTCTTCAAGTATCTCCTTTATAATTGTACCTTCATACTCTTCATTATACAACACATAATCCTTTTGGAAAACATGTCCTCTAGTAAAATATTCCTCATGCCATCCACAACCACCTAGGTGTCTATCTTCACCTTCTTTTTCTCTGTAGTTGATCGATGTCTGACCATTCTCCCATGGTACAATATCCTTGATCCTGTTGTAATCATCTAACAGGGTGTCTAGGTTGATAGACTCTATCTTTTGTACTACCTCCAAGGAGTCTGATCCTCAAGTGCGTGTTGAGCGTACTGTAACCATTCTCTATCATCCTCACCTATAATTCTCCACATCTTAGACATCCATGCCAGTTTATCTTCAATGGTAGCTTTCTTAACTGGATCTAAATGTTCTTGTCTAACAAAATGGTTTTCAATTTCACACATTCTATCTAACAAAACTTCTCTGAGAGTAACTTTATCTTCTGTCATAGGTATTCTATATTGAATACGTGAGTATCCACCTCCTGTGTTGCTAGTCTAACTGCATTATTTTTAGAGAACTTGGAATCTCCTGTCTCCTTAAATGATAGTAGGAAGAATTGTACATATTGCTCATGACATTTATGTTTCTTTGTATATGCCAACCCATCCAAAAAATCTTGAGATTCTTTATATAAATCCATGTCTCACACTCTTCTATATTATAAATAACTTTGTAAGTTTAGTCAACAACCTTTAACAGAGAATGCTTGAATGCTTTTCAAATTCCCCAAAATTACCGTTGCTACTAAAAAAGGCCCGATGCATTGATGCACTCGGGCCTTTCTACTTCTGCCAATGATGGACCGGCTGAACCCCACAGATCAAAAGATAGCCCGATCATTTCCTGTTGCCCTTAATCTGGACACTTGCCTCTAAGTAAGACGCCCCCACGTCAAACTTGACATACATTGACAGATCTATTTATACTCCTCGCACACCCGAGGTGGGCCATTTTGTGCAAAATATTTCGGTGTATTTCCATCAAATCCAGATCCATTCTCTAAATTTTTAAATAAGGCTTTAGCCTTGTCTTCATTATATGTTGCAAAGATAACTTGATTAGTTTTTAACTCAAGTATTTCAAACAGTACTGATGTTTGGTCTGGATAGATTAATTTATGTTTAGCCCTCATTGTATACGAACTCCTTAAACAAGTCTTTCATTCTATCATTAGTTTCTGTTTGATCAAACACTGCACCATCAATAACATCCTCTTGTGCAGACTGTTCAACATTATACAAAGTCATCTTAGCTCTATCAACACCAACAACAAACCTTCTGTTAATAGCTGGATCAGAGTATCTATTCTTTAACTGTTTAACAAGTATCTGCTGTAAGTCTTCTAGCTCTTCGGTACTAATAATCGCAAACATAAAGTCAGCAGTGGCCGGCAAACCGAAGCTCTCTGAGGTGTCTTCAAGGCCCAAGTCACTAGACGTGTAGCCCGATCTTGTGGTTTGTGTCGCAGAGACGATTGGCAAGTCGAATTCCACAGCGAGGCCTCGTAGCTCTTCTGCAATTGCTTTGACATACGTATACGAATTGACTCCTGCTCCATACTTAATCCTTGCACTCATACAGATATTAAGATAGTCTATGTATATGATATCAGGAACAAAGTTCTTCTTTACCTTTAGTTCTTGAAGAATATATCTAAAGTGATTGCTACCTGCTCCAGTAGTAGGATACTCTTTGATTACAATCTTACCTTTATAGTTTTCTCTTAATCTGTTAATTTTCTTATCATAGATGTCCTTTTCAAAACTTCTAACTTCATCTATAGTTACACCCATAAGGTTTGCATCAATACGTTCTGCAATCCTTTCTTCTGCCATCTCTAAAGTGATGTAAAGTACGTTCTTGTTATCGCGTAGATTGCCAGCAGCGCAGTGGCACATAAACATGCTTTTACCAACACCCGTTCCAGCAAGAACAATGTTGAGCGTCTTTTTTGATAATCCTCCATTGGTAACCTCATTCAGTAAATCAACATCAAAACCAACTTTGTCTTCAACTTGGTGATAGTAATCCCACCTAGCATCAGCATCATCTAAGAAGTCATGACCAATATGAGGATCAAAGTTAACAGCTAGTGCATCTTGTAGAATAGAAGGTAATGCACCTTTACCTTTATCACTCTTACCATCTATAACACTAATGGATTCCATAATAGCATTATAGATAGCTTTATCTTGACAAAACTTCTCAGTCTCATCTATCAACCATTCCTCATCAGAAGATGTACCAAACTTATTGATAAACTCATGAGCGGAAGAATGTTGATCATCAGATAACCCTTCAGCATTGCTTAGTTCTACCAACAATGCAGAGTTATCAGGAACTCTATTGTACTTATCGAAGTACTTTGTGATTAATCCAAATACACTACGTTCGGTATAATCATGAAAGTACTCAGGCTTGAGATAAGGAATTACCTTTCTAGTATATTCCTCATTCAGCGTTAGATTCGACAGAATCGTCTGTTCTATCATCCAGTTTGTCTCCATAGCTAAATTTTACATTGACGTGGCCTTCAATGACCTTCATAACTTCATCAGTAAAGTACTTTTCAGGATCTTTTAAGATCTGCTTAGGATATACTTTACCTTCCGTAGTTTCAATTCTATTAGCTACTGCATTCCAAACACCAGCATCCACAGCGCACTCGACCAAGCCATAGTAGCGATCGAGCCCAGTATCATAATTAAGTAAACACTCAACTTCTTTATTCTCCTTACTTAGACGTGACTTAAACATCTTCACTTTTATAATGTTACCAACTACATCTTTACCATCACGTTCTTTTTTCTTAGACAGGTAAGCAATAGTAGAAGCTGCATACTTCAGTCCACTACCACCACCCATCTCTTTCATTGGAATATAACTTCCAATGACTTCATAGACATGGTTAGTAACAATCATAGGTACTTTAACCTTAGCTAGCTTTAGAGTCAACACTCTAAATGTACCTCTGATCAATTGAGCTTTAGTCATATCTCTGGTATCATTACCAGCTAGACTATCAGCAAGTTCTTTTTCGGAAGAAAGAATACCAAGTGAGTCCAGCACCATCATCATGGGCGGACGTTTACCTTCTGGTGTCTTTTCATATTGTTCAATAGTCTTCAAGGCATGAGACCTGAATGACTGAATAGACTGAGGCTCAGCCAGGATAACACGTTGTGTGTCAATACCTCGACTCTCCATCATATCTTTAGTAACCGCAGCTTCAGTATCATAGTAGATAATACCTCCATCAGGGTTATCTTTTAAAAACTGTGTAATCACTCCAAGAGCAAAGAACGTCTTACCGGTTGTAGTCTCACCAGCAAACGCAGTGATCTTATTATTAGGAATACCTCCATACATACTACCAGACATTACAGCATTTAGGATGTAAGATCCAGTATCTATTGTTCCAGAATATTCAGCAGACCCTGCTCCATCAGCTGCAATGCTTGTATCTTCATCCTTAATGTCTTCGGCTAAATTTCTGAAAAAATCACTCATGCTGTATAGACCTCTTTCAATTTGTCACTGAATTCTTCAACCTTATCTAAACGATTAGGCCAGTAGATATATTCTTTTTCTGGGTTCTTTTGTAGATTGCTCAACAAAGGTTGAATCATATTATATAATGTATCACATTTCTCTTTTAAGGTCAACGCTTCTTCTGAAGCTGATGTTGCCTCTTTCTTAACTGTTTGGACCTCATCTAGTTCATCAGCATCCATTGCTGTAAAACCAAAGTCAAAGTCCATGGTTGGTTTAACTGCCATTAGAAAAAATCCTCCAACGTTGCTTGGCCCCTTTCAAGTTTCCACTGTATAGCTTCTGATATCGTTCTCATTGGCTCGAGAAAGCTCTTCTCAAACTGTTTGTCATAATCAATATAAGATTCAATATTCAATTGTTTAGGTAGAGCATCCAATACCGCAATCACATTCTCTCTTGATGGGTTTGGGAGTTTTAGATATGCAAACTTAATCTTATCACCTTCGTGAATAGGATTGTAAGTATGGTCCAACTCATACTCCTTCAGCATACTATTGTATACTAGAGCTCCTCGTACGTGGATAGGGGTTCCCTTTTTGTAAATAGTTGACGTACTTCTATATTTAGATAAACCACGAACACCTCGAGGAAAAGCAATCTCTTCAAATGGCATAGACATGAAATGAGCTTTGAAGTCTTCAACATAATTCATTAAAGCCTTTTCATCTTTAGTCATAATTAACTTGATAGCATTCTTCATCTGGTCTCTACAGATCTGAGGAACAGATGACCTTTGAGTTTCCATACCCATAATCTTCATAAATGGATCTTTGTATCTTACACCTTCCATATCATAGACATGTAGTGCATACCGCTTCTTAGCAGTCCATATACCTTTGTCAGCAATTGCCTCACGCTTCATAACCATCTTTTGTTCGTATGCG